>JBMOEO010000001.1:0-93066 GCA_049318945.1 Phototrophicaceae bacterium
TGGCGCGTCCGGCTTGCAATATTGGCGCATCACCCACAACCAATCCCCATTGGATAAAAAAGAAATCTATCATCCCGATTGGGCAAGCTACAAAGTAGAACAACATGCCGAGCATTTCACCCACATGGTGGGAGATTTGTTGCGCAACTTCCACGACACGGGACAACAATATGGCATCATCGCTTCCAACTATGATACCGAACTGTTTGGGCATTGGTGGCTAGAAGGCGTAGACTGGATTCAGACGGTGCTTCGTTACATGAGCGCGTCTCCTCAGATTGATCTAATGAGTGCCACAGATTACCTACAACATCACCCCAATGAGCAAGCCATCCAATTGCCGGAAAGTTCATGGGGGACAGGTGGGCTACACTTCACATGGCAAAACGAACAAACTGCTTGGGTGTGGGAAACCATCCATCAAGCAGAGCAACGTTTCTTGAATGTCATTCAGAACTGCCCCGCCCCCAACGCTGACCAGACGCTGGTATTAAACCAAGCATTGCGTGAGCTATTGTTATTACAAAGTTCGGATTGGTCATTTTTAATCACCACAGGTCAAGCCGAAGCATACGCGACAAAACGTATCCAACAGCATCGTGATCGCTTCTATCGCTTGGCAGACAGTCTTGATGCAACGCCAGATGTTGCCTTTGCACATGAGATGTGGGAACAAGACAAAGTTTTTGCAGACATTGACTTTCATTGGTATTTAGCAGTGTAGTAGGGGATGGGTTTCATCATGAATATTCTTTTCGTCACAGCAGAAGCCGCACCATTTGCCAAAGTCGGTGGATTAGGGGACGTGGTGGGGGCAGGGTCACTTCCTACCGCATTGGTCAGTCATGGTCTTGATGCGCGGGTGATGATGCCTTTTTATGGCACTATCTCCACCAGTAAGTTCCAAATTGAACATCTCTTTAGTTTTGAGTTTCCTCGCAAGAATGACATCCTTACTGTAGAAGTTCATACTACAACCATCCAATCTACCGTGTTCTACTTACTCAAATGCCTGCCATACTTCGGGGTAGAGAAGCAGGTTTACAGTGGTTGGCATATTGACATGGGGCGATATGTCGCCTTCAATCAGATTGCGATGGCAACGATTTGGGAGTTGTACACACGGCAAAACTGGGCGGTCAATGTTGTTCATGCCAACGATTGGCACACGGGGTTGATCCCATTCTTCATTAAGCAAAGCCAACATAACGCTTTTTGGCGTAGCATCCGCACCGTATGTACCATTCACAATATGGCATATCAAGGGGACAACGCTGGAAAGTGGTTATATGAAGAGGGCATCCCTGCGCGACAACATAGCTTGTTGCATCAAGTGGGCGGAGCAGACAAACTCCTAGCGATTGGCATTGCTTATGCGGATTACGTCACCACGGTTAGCCCACGCCATGCTGTTGAAATTCAATATGAGCCACTCGGTTGTGGCTTAAGCCAACTGGTTAGAAGTCGTAACCCTTATGTTAGCGGCATCTTGAACGGCATCGCCACCGATCAGCTTGACCCAGCCACCGATCCCTACTTACTGACAAATTTTGATTCAACCAATTTCAGAGAGAAACGCCTAACCAACAAGCGTCATTTGCAACAACTGGCGGGCTTGCCCCAGCGTGATGAGGTGATGCTCATCGGGATCGTCAGTCGCATTGTTTGGCAAAAGGGGTTTGACTTCCTCATCCCTGCCCTGTGGGAATTCATGGGAATGGCAGACGCACAGCTGGTTATTTTGGGTACGGGGGAGGTCTCTTATAGCGATCAATTCCGTTATATGCAACAGGCTTTCCCAACTAAGGTGCGTGCTGAAATCCGCTATGATGAGAGTTTCGCCCAGAAGGTGTATGGCGGTGGCGACATCTTCGTAATGCCCAGTCACTATGAGCCGTGTGGAATTGGGCAAATGGTGGCAATGCGCTATGGGAGTTTACCGCTAGTGCGCGAGACAGGCGGTCTGGCGGATACCGTTAGCAACTATGACAATGGAGATGCAACTTACGGTACGGGGTTTGTATTCTTGGCAGACAATCCCGCCTCCATTGTGAACACACTACGTTGGGCAATGTACACTTATGAAACCAACCCAACGGCGTGGCAACGCATGCAACAACGGGCAATGGAAACCAACTTCAGTTGGGAACACAGTGCCCAGCAATACATCACAATATTTCAATCTTTATTTAACAGATAGGAGCAAGACCTGATGAAAGTTAAGGCGATTATTTTAGCAGGTGGAGAAGGCACACGTCTTCGTACACTTACCAAGAAACGCGCTAAACCCGCTGTACCCTTCGCCGGTAAGTATCGGATCATTGATTTCACCTTGAGCAATTGCGTGAATTCAGACATCTTTGATGTGTTAGTTCTCACTCAATATCGCCCCCACAGCTTGAACGATCATATCGGGATGGGTCGTCCTTGGGATTTGGATCGAACCTTTACGGGGGGGGTTCAACTGTTACAACCCTACAAAGGGGAACATGACACAGATTGGTATCTTGGGACAGCGGATGCAGTATTGCAGAATTTGAGCTTTGTGCGTTACGGTCGTCCAGATTATGTATTGATTCTGTCTGGGGATCATATTTACCAGATGGACTACAGCGCATTGATTGATTTCCACCGTAGCAAAAATGCAGAAGTCACCATTTGTGCCATCACCGTCCCCTTAGATGAAGCAAGCCGTTTTGGTATTTTAGCGGTGGATGATGATAACCGCATCACCGAGTTCATTGAGAAACCCGCCAACCCACCCGGCAACCTTGCCAGCATGGGGGTATACGTTTTCAACTATGACGCGCTAGAAGCTATGTTGATGGAAGACAAAGAGAAGCTGGATTCCGATCATGACTTTGGCAAGAACATCATCCCTGCCATGATCGATCGTCAGATGCCCGCCTATGCTTATCCCTTTAATGGGTATTGGGTTGATGTTGGAACGGTTGAGGCATATTGGGAAGCACACATGGAATTGCTTAAGAATCCGCCTTCGCTCAATCTATATGATCGCACATGGATTACACATACCCGCAGTGAAGAACGCCCCCCCGTTCACATTACTGCAGGTGCCAACATTAAGAACAGCATGCTTTCCAACGGTGTATCCATCTCTGAAGGAGCAATCGTGGAAAACTCAGTGCTTTCTCCAGGGGTATTCGTGGGGCAAGGTGCGGTCATACGGGATTCCATCATTCTAAATGATAGCTACATCGAAGCAGGCGCAACCGTAGAACGTGCCATCTTGGATAAGATCGTGGTGATTGGGGATGGCGCAAGCGTGGGGAAGATCAATGAAATGGGGGATTTAGGAATTACCATTGTTGGTAAAGCAACCCACATCCCCCCTGGTTGGACAGTGGGTGCAAACTGTATTATCGGCACAGATTTACGCCTCAAGGATTTTGAACCCTTCGCTAATCGCCATGTTCCCGATGGAACATGGCTGGGTTATGACACAAAAAAGAAATAACTTATTAAGCAAGTAGGTCAAGTACACAATTTGCAAGTGCGACGTTCAATCGCACTTGCACCCTAACAAGTTATCTAGTTTTCAATAGTTGAGACGACGGAGTTGGTTCCACCGAATTCATTTTGTATTTCGCTGTCTGGCTCAGCATCGTTATACCACGCGCCGTTCACCAAATAACGGAACGCGAATTCTTTGCCACTTTCCAGATCAATAACGGTTTTGAAACGACCATCTTTCAGCTTCTGCATAGGATGTTGTTCTGCGTTCCAGTTATTGAAGTCCCCCACCACAAATGCGCTTTCGCCCTCTAGTGCTTCTGTATAGAAGGTTACTTTGCATACGGGTTTGTTTTTGAGGAATTGCTTTTTCAACATGACACCCTCTCCGAAATTCTTTCCGAAACGTTAATGCCAAACATGGCGAATGATATTCTAACGATCAATTAAGATTGGCGAAAGTGTGTAATTTCATCAACTTTGCCCACGCCTTTACACTACCGAATCATCACTCTTACTTGTATTCTTGCTTTGGGATTGTCTTTGTTTGGGAAAGCCCAAATGATTTTACCCCGTTTCATCCTCATTAAGACTATAGGAGAAATCAATGGTCAAGCCAATTGCGAGAATCCATGTCAGCCCAGACCTACCAACTTCATTAGACCGTCTACGTGAACTGGCGGTTAACTTACGTTGGTCGTGGGATCACGAATCCATCGCGCTCTTCCGTCGCATGTCGCCAGAGTTATGGACATCCACCGGACAAAATCCAATCCAGATGCTTGGGCTAATGAACCAAGAACGGTTACAAGAGCTTGTAGAAGATAGTGCTTTCATGACGCACTATCATAACGTTTGTGAAGATTTTGATAGCTACATGGGCGCAAGCAACACATGGTATCGGACGCATTATGGGGACTTAAACCCGCAACCGCTCATCGCCTATTTCTCTATGGAGTTTGGTTTAACGGAATCCTTCCAGAATTATTCAGGGGGGTTGGGCATCCTCAGTGGCGACCACCTCAAGAGCGCAAGTGACCTAGATATTCCCTTGATTGGTATTGGCTTGCTTTACCAAGAAGGATACTTCCATCAATATCTAAGTTCAGATGGTTTTCAACAAGAGACTTACCCCTTCAATGACTTGGCAAACCTCCCCTTAACCCTCGTGCGTGATGACAAGGGACAAGCAATTCATGTTTCTGTACCGCTACCGGGACGCGAATTATTTGCACAAGTGTGGAAAGTGGCAGTTGGGCGCATTTCGCTATACTTGTTGGATAGCAACATTGAGCTAAACCATAATAGCGATGATCGCAATCTAACCGCGCGTTTGTACGGTGGGGATCGCCGTACTCGTATCCGTCAAGAAATCTTGATGGGTATTGGTGGCATCCGTCTATTGGATAAGTTGAGCCTGCGCCCAACGGTACTGCACATGAACGAAGGGCATTCCGCCTTCTTGGTGCTGGAGCGCATCTACCAATTGATGCAAGAGCAACACCTAAACTTTGAAGAAGCCAAAGTGTTGGCAACTTCCAACAGCATCTTCACCACACATACACCCGTTCCCGCTGGCTTAGAACGTTTCGACTTTGAATTGATTGATGAACACCTCAGTCAATACATCCAATCTTTTGGGATCAGTCGTGATAAATTCATGGACTTGGGGCGCGAGCATGCCTATGGAAAAGACATGTTCTCCATGGCATTGATGGCACTACGCCTATCCGCCAAGACCAACGGCGTGGCAAAACTTCATGCAGAGGTGAGCCGCAATCTGTGGCAGTGGAACTACCCCAACATCCCCAACAAAGAAGTTCCGATTGATGCTGTAACCAATGGCATCCATGTTAGAACATGGCTCAGTCGTGAAATGGAAGGGCTGTTTGATCGTTACCTTGACCCCCAATGGCGCAACGATGAATCCGATTTACAAATCTGGGAGGAAGGCGTTAAGCGTATTCCCGATGCAGAATTGTGGCGCACCCACTCCCGTAGACGTGAACGCTTGGTCGCTTTTGCCCGCCAAAGATTGCGCATGCAACTAGAACGTCGTGGTGCATCACAAAAGGAAATTCAAGCAGCGGATGAAATCTTGAATCCCGATGCGTTAACCATTGGGTTTGCACGTCGCTTTGCCACTTATAAGCGTGCGACAATGGTCATGCGCGATGTAGAGCGCATTCGTCGGATTGTGAATAATCCGGACTACCCCATTCAGTTTGTCTTTGCTGGCAAGGCGCATCCGCATGACAACCCCGGCAAAGAGTTCATTCGAGAGATTGACCGCCTATCCCGCACAGAAGACTTCCGTTATTCGTTGGTCTTCTTAGAGGACTATGATATGTTCATCGCTCGTTATATGTATCAAGGGGTTGATATTTGGTTGAACACCCCACGTCGCCCCAAAGAAGCAAGCGGTACAAGCGGCATGAAAGTATTGGCAAACGGTGGGCTAAACTTCAGCATTTTGGATGGATGGTGGGCAGAAGGCTACACACCCGGAGTGGGTTGGGCAATTGGTAGTGGGGAAGAATATTCTCCAGAACAAGAACCAGTCCAAGATCAATTGGAAAGTGAAGCCCTGTATACCGTCTTAGAGCATGACATCATCCCCTTGTTCTA
Source organism: Phototrophicaceae bacterium (assembly GCA_049318945.1). Classification (GTDB taxonomy): domain Bacteria; phylum Chloroflexota; class Anaerolineae; order Aggregatilineales; family Phototrophicaceae; genus CAIRDJ01. The sequence goes on from JBMOEO010000001.1 coordinate 6,103, forward strand.
TGATCGTGGGCGCGATGGCTTGCCCCGCCGTTGGATCGAAAAGATGAAGAACAGCATGATTCAACTCACGCCAACCTTCAGCACACGTCGTATGGTGCGCGAATATACCGAAGAGTTCTACTTGCCTGTTTTCAAACACTACCGCAACTTGATCGGCAATGACTTGCAAAACGTCAAACACTTCACCCAATGGCAACACAAAATCCGTCAAGGTTGGAACAACATTCACATTAGTGGGGTTGAAATCCAACAAGACCATGTGAAAGTTGGGCAAAACACCAGCGTTGCCGTCAATGTCTATTTGGGTAGCTTGAGTGCTGAGGATGTTCAAGTAGAAGTGTACTATGGTCAATTAGATGCACGTGGCGAGATCATCAGCGATAAAGCAGAAACGGCTACGATGAACCCGGTTGGCACGCTAGACAATAACGGCATCCGTTATAAGGCGGAGTTAGTTTATAACACCAGTGGGGAGCGTGGGATTTCTGTCCGCGTAGTACCCAAGAGCGAGTATCTGTACAATCGCTTCCAGATGAGCCTCATCCGCTGGGCATAACCAATCGCACGATGTAGTAAGACTACGAAATGGGCTACCCTGCTTTTTACGCAATAGCCCATTTCATCAAAAAAGTATATAGATTCTTTAGTTTTAACTTTACATAATACGAATTAGCCAGTTACAATAAATGTTATAATATCGTTTAGAACCTTATAATCTTGAGTGGGTGTAACCAGCATGGGCAATAAAATTCTGGTAGTGGATGATGAGATTAGCGCGTTGACACTCATCAGCATTATGCTAGAGCGTGGTGGATATGAAGTTGAAAAGGCGAAAAACGCCCAATCTGCTCTAACCAAACTAGAGGGATTCACCCCTTCGCTTGTCATCTTGGATGTGATGATGCCCGGCATGGATGGAATAGAACTTTGCCAGATTCTCCGTCAACGTCCCCCCACCCACACCATGCCCATTTTAATTCTTTCTGCGCGGAACGATGCCGAAAGCATCATGAAGGGGATCAAAGCGGGCGCAAATGATTATCTCCCTAAACCGATTCGCAACCATGATCTTGTAACCAAAGTACGAAACATGATTCAGGAATCGGTTAGCTAAGCACCATATAGGCTACGATAAATGGCATAGTTGCGATAGATCAACTGGACATATTGGCGGGTAGAATCAATCGTGATGGTGGTCATGAACAAGTCAGGGTCTCCGCCAGAGAGTGCCATCCAGTCTAAAGCGCGTCCGGGTCCGGCATTATACGCACTCAAGGCAGCAATGACATTCCCATTGAAAAGCGTGAGTTGTTCTTGTAGATAGTAACTTCCAAATTGAATCCCGACATGCGGTCTAAACAACTGATTATGTTGATAGTTCTGCAAGCTAAGTTGTCGCGCAATGTATTCCGCAGTGGGTGGAATCACCTGCATTAATCCGACTTCTCCAGCGGCGGCAGTGGCATAGGTGTTGAACAAACTTTCTTGCCGAATGAGCGCAAAAATCAACAACGGATCAAGATTCCAACGTTGCGCCATTTCTTGGACGGATGCCAAGTAATAATCGGGATAGCGCATGCGAGCGATCAGTTGTGGAGCATCCAAAGTAGAAACTCCTGCTAACTTAATCACATTCGCCGCGGCAAAGATGGACGGGTAGTACGCCCCCAACCCACGTAGATAGAGCGCAACTTGATAAGAAGCTATTCCATCCGCTTCCAATGACTCCACCAACTCAAAAAATTCTTCTGTTGCCTCATCATATAAACCGATCTCCCACAGTTCAGTTGCCCGCGTGAGGTTGGCTTGGTTAGCAAGAGCATCGGGGAGGAGATGTAGGGCATCGGTGCTAGTGGTGGAGAAGGTAGCACGAAGCCACGCTTCTGCATCAGCAAGCGCGGTCGCTTCATCCAACTCAAATTGATAGATTGATGGACGTTGAAAGGGCGTGGTCTGGGTGGCAATATCCAACGCACGCGAGGCAAAATATGTGTCTGCATCTGCTTGAGATGCCAACTGAAAGGCTTGGGTTGCGCCGCTTGCATTCCCTTTTTGCAAAGCCAATTGACCCAGCCAATAGTAAGCAGTCGCTTGGTTTTCTCCTGTGGTGGTGCTTGCCACTTGGGCATACAGGCGTTCTGCTGTGGCATAGTCTTGGGCACTATACGCACTGGATGCACCGATCAACAATCCACTGATCGCCTGTTCGGTTTGGGGGAACTGTTGCGCCAATGCCTCAAACGTTTGCACAGATAGGGTAAGTTGCCCATTTGTGCCATACAAGTAAGCGGCACGCCACAAGGCTTCGGCAGCAGTATTACCTAAATAGCTGTAGGTTTGTGCAATAGTCAGGTAGCGGTTAATCGCGCTGTTGACATCCCCTGCAAGAAAGCTGGTTCGCCCTTGCTCAAGCAACGCCTCACCAAACAGATCATCTTGTGGGTATTGGTCGATGATGGTTTGAAACGCCACCATCGCTGCTGAGGGGTTGCCAATCTCTCGATATGCCTGCCCCAACAAAAGGTGCATTTCTGACGGCACTTCTGCCAAGGTCACTTGGGTAGAATAGGCATTGAAGGATTGAATCGCCAGCAAGTAATCGCCATAGTAGAAAGCAACTTTACCCTTTTGAAGCGCGTTCAAAGTTTGCCCATTCGCTTCTAAAACCTGCATAGCTTGGTAAGCATCAGGCGTGGTAGTGTACTCACTAAACACTTGTAAGAAGCGTTGTAATGCTAATTCAATGAGATTCACCTGTAACAGATTTTCAGCCACACGTCGCTCAATGCTGGCGCGATAGCCTACATTTTGCGCGCTTGCTAAGATTGCGTCATACTGGCTGACCGCCTGTTCAACCTTCCCTTGATTGGTATATAGTTGGGCAACTTTTTCTCGTAGGGCAAAGTGTGGGACAAGACCGCGTGGAAAAGCAATGGCACGCTCATAGTTCTGCATGGCAACCTCAAGCTGATTGAGTGCCAAATACGCATCACCAATCCGCTCATAAACATAACTATCCACCACAGCGGGGCGCAACTGTATGTATTGTTCAAAGTCTGTAATCGCTTGTTGCCATTGATTCAAACCGAGATGTGCCTCTGCACGCAAAAAGTATGCCTGTGAGGAACGCCCTAGTTGCTCATCAATCAAGGGATTCAATACGGCAAGAGCATCGTTGAACAATCCCTCCCGTACAGCAGTTTGCCCAAAACGGAATAACGCTTGTGAACGCACCTCTGGAGGCTCAAGCACAGCGATAAGTTGCTGATAATATTCGAGGGACTCTTCATAACGCCCATTGATGCGTAGCGTGTCAGCATATTGTAACACCTGCTGAACATTTATCGGTGTGGGACTTGGGGCAAGCGTTGCCGATGGAGTCCCTGTGGGCAGGATGGGGTTGGTGGCTACGGCAGTCTCCGTCAAAATCTGTGCCTGCATCTCAACGGGCAGATCAGAAGTCACCACGATGATAGGAGGTTGTTCAGCATTAAGCGTACATCCCCATAAACCGATCACACTCACCCACCACGCCAACCGCTTACTGATTCGGAACAAGATCACCCGATAACCACCCTAAACCATATCCAACAATCAAATGCCCTACCACCGATAACGCCTGTCCTAGTTCATGCACCGTCCGAAAACTCCACCAATGATCTTCACTCGGTAAGATTTTCACCCCAAAATCTTTAACAACCAACTCGCTTAAAGTGCGCTGGGCAAAACGGGGATGGCTGGAAGGATAGGTAGGATCAGGTTGGTCAGTACGTGTGAGGGTGACACGAAAGCGAGCGAGGGGATTGTTTGCCCATTCGCTAGAGGGAAAATAAAGCAATTGATACTCAATGAAGGCGACCGTTCCATCATCAAAAGGATGCCTAAAACGATACTGCCCTGCAGACCACTTCAAGGGGCTATGTTCTAATTCATATCCCGAAGCGGTGAAGACATGCTCCATAACCGTTAAAACTGTTTGGCGAAAAAGTTCGGTTGCTTGTGCTTTGCTCATGGATTCAAGTATGACTCCAAAAGATCATTTCCATGTAACGCAAAAAGTTTCTGTAAAAGACGCGCAGTATTCCACGCATCATCATGTCCGCGATGGTGTATTCCTTGCAATGGAACCCCCTCATTGCGCATGGCACGCGACATTCCCACCCGATAGCCTTTGGTGCGCAAGTTGGCATAGACGGTTTTAAGATCAATATGACATTCGCTAAACGGATAGGCAACCTGAAATCCCTCGCATTGTGCGCGGAACATCTTCAAGTCATAGCTCCCCCAACTTGCCCAAGCGTAGCGTTCGGCTTGATATTCCGTTCGCAAAATGTGGCAAGCCTCTTCAAAAGACGTGCCACCATCTACTTGAGATTGTGTCAGCGTGGTTAACTTGGTACAGAAATCACTAATCTTAGAACGTATCGGTTTAACCAGCAAGCTACGTTTATGCAAAGGTGTAGCCGTGGGGATTTCAAACGGACAGATGCCAATTTCGATGATCTCGCTTTCTTGCCCATCGGGTGGGTTCTTGCGCCAACAAGATGCCTCTAAATCTATAATGATTAACTGGGTTAGGTCTAATTCCACAACATCCCCTATTGAAGTAATGTCCGCAATGTTTGGTCGGTATGGACGGGTAAGCGACAGATAAACTCATGGCAGACATAAACAGTGGCACGGTTATCTTGGGCAACGCGATCTTGTAACAACGGGATGTGGGTAGGCATGTCGGTGTTGGCACGATGCGCGATCACCATACGGGGGCGATACGTTTCATGCAGAACATCCCACAACGTGCCCCACTCCGCCGAGTTTTCATCACCCACTAGGGCAACTTCATCCAACCCATTAACCAATATGTCTGCACCATTCAACGCTTGAGCAAACGCCGCAGGAAATTCTCGCATAGGATTGACCAACGTCAACAACACTTGTTCAGCGGATTCACGATAACGATGATCCCCTGTGAACGCATGTAACCGCAAGAGTTGCTTGGCGATCATGGTATTGCCTGATGGAACAGCACTATCTTGCAACGTGCGCGGACGGACAATCAATGCTTCATGGTCATGGCTTGTGTCGTAAAACCCACCATCAGGGGCGGCGAAAGACGCTAAAACATAATCCGCCAATTCAACGGCTACCGTGAACCACTTCTCATCGAAGGTCAGTTGATACAGTTCTAACATGGCATCCAACACATTGGCATAATCTTCTAAGTAGCCATTGAGCTTTGCCTGCCCGTGGTTATAGGTACGCCAAATCCGCCCATCGGGGGCACGCATCACGTTCAAGATGAATTGCCCACAACGAATAGCGGCAGTGCGATAATCCGTGCGCTTTAACACCCGTGCGGCTTCTGCCAAACTGGCTAACATCATCCCATTCCAACTACTGAGAATCTTGTCATCTAAGCCAGGGGCAACCCGTTGGGAACGATGCGCATATAACTTGTGATTGAGAGCATGGAGCGTTGTTTCAAATTCTGATTCCGTCATGCCATATTGGTCAGCAATTTCTTCGATGGACATCGTAATATGCAAGATGTTTTCTCCTTCAAAGTTGCCACCCATTGTGACTCCATAGTAATCCATGAGCATTTCAGCATCGGTTTGCCCCAACACCTCCACCAATTCATCCACTTGCCAGACGAAGAATTTGCCTTCTTCACCCTCGCTGTCGGCATCAGTCGCGCTGTAGAACCCACCTTCGGGAGCGGTCATCTCACGTAAGATGTAATCGTAAATTTCTGTGGCGATGCGTAAATAAAGCGGACGTTTGGTAAGTTGCCATGCCTGTAGATAAACACGACTTAATTGGGCATTGTCATAAAGCATCTTCTCAAAGTGTGGGACAAGCCACAAATGATCGACGCTATAGCGTGCAAAGCCTCCGCCTATCTGGTCATAGATGCCACCATGTGCCATCTTGATGAGCGTGAGTTCAATTGCTGTGAGCAAGTCGCTATTGGGGTAATGGCTATACATGCGAAGCATGAACTCTAGGGACATCGGTTGCGGGAATTTAGGTGCGCCACCAAATCCACCTTCTAGCTTGTCAGTCTGCTGTACAAGACTTTGAGCAGCTTGCTTCAACATATCCAGATTCAGCGCGTCCGATTCGGCGGTTGGAATCCCCAATACGTCTCGGTCTAAATGGGCGGTCAAATCATTGGCGATCAGTTCAATTTCATCGCGTCGCTTCGTCCACGCATCATGAACCCCTTGAAGAATCTGGGTGAACGAAGGCATACCATAGCGTGGTTCACGTGGGAAGTATGTCCCCCCTGCGAAAGGGCGACCATCCGGGGTGAGGAAGACGGTCATGGGCCAGCCACCATGTCCGCGTGTGAATGCCATGACAGCCTGCATGTAGATGCTATCCACGTCGGGGCGTTCTTCTCGATCCACTTTGACATTGACGCAATAGCGATTCATCATCTCCGCCGTTGCTTGATGTTCAAAACTCTCGTGCGCCATCACATGACACCAATGACAAGCACTATAGCCCACGCTCAATAGGATCGGTTTATCCTCTTGCTTTGCCCGCTCAAATGCCTCAGCCGACCAGGGAAACCAGTCCACTGGGTTGTCTTGATGCTGGCGAAGGTAGGGGCTGGTCTCACTTTGCAGACGATTCATAGGGTGATCTTTCTACCATTTTCCTAGTAAGGACGATAAATGCTGTTCATCATCAACTGGAAGGCTTGGTTCTTCCCAAACCCGTTTTAGATATTCTACCAACTCTTCACTCACTTTCGGGATGATTCTCACTCCTGCCTCAAAATTCATAGCAGAGAAAGCGAATAGGTTGGTGTAATAATGTTGGGGAACGAAGATGAGATAATCTTTTTCCCAGCGCGAAGCACCCCATAAAAAGACAGGTTGATCTTTGCGATGAAGTAAGTTTTCCATCCAAGCCGTTCGGTCTAATTCGCTCAACTCTCGTAAATTAAACTTGAGAGACATCATCGAGCGGAAGGTGAAGGTGAATTGTAAATGCTGATCGTTGACATCAATAAACAAGCTGGCAGTTCCATCCTGTGAAGTGATGCTGATAAGCCCTTGTTCTTCTTGGTGAAAATGGATGGCGGACAGCAAAGGCATGGTAGGATAGCGACGGGTTAGCTCACGATTGAGCGCGTTCGGATTCTTTTTGAAGAACGAATGCAAAACAGGTGGGACGGCATCTTCCGAGAAGACAGACGGATAGCCTTGTTGTTCATGCGCTAAAATGGGGGGAAATAGATAATCTTGATTACCTTGTGCGATTGTCGTTATCTCATTCGCTTGGGGGGTTTTAGGGTTACTCATGGCTTGTCGTCCTAGAAACACAACAAATAATTGCAACAGTTTAGGGGAGCATCCCCTACATGATCCAACGCTTTTTACGAAAGCAAGCGTAGGCGGAACATCTAAATACTATCAGATTGTAACAAATCCTTTTCAAAATGGGGTTGATAAAGCCCATTGGTTTGCTTGGCATGCGCTTGGCAAACCAACCTAAAGACAGTGCGTAAATGCTGACACGGTTCATATAACGATATTGTAAATTCATATTGGTATATATTGTGATATATGCTGATAAAATGATAAAATTATTCTATCGTAAATCAAACAGAGGTCTAACCCAATGAAACCTCTTCATGGAGAAAAGGGGCAAGGCTTGATGGAATATATGTTGCTGTTGGTTTTAGTATCAGTAGCTTCGATTGCCATCATCAGCTTACTTTCGCCCGTCATCTCTAATTCGTTTTCTACCATTATCAATCGGTTATAAAGTCCATACCTTGTCATTCGTTATCTTTATTAAAAGTACGCCTTAATCAGGCGTATTTTTATTGTAAGCTATACCTTTGGATGGATTGTTGTTAAAATAAAATCCTCAAAATTGTTTCCTAGTTCACTTTCAATAAGAAGGTTTATATGCCTCCCATTGACTTTTTGTTTCGCGGTAGCGTCGAAGAATTAGACCCTGCTGTCGCAGAGCTAATTCGCCATGAAACCGCGCGGCAAGCACAGTACCTCATCATGATTCCCTCCGAAAGCACCATCCCCAACGCCGTGCGTGAAGCTGTCGGTTCTTCTTTTTCTAACCTCTATGCCGAAGGTTATCCCACTGAAGCCATGCGTTGGATGACCGAAGATGAAATCCTAAATTATAACGAACGCCTACAGGAGTATCGCCGAGATTCAGATAGCCGTTACTATAAAGGCGCGGAATACGCTAACCTGCTTGAATCTTTGGCGCGTCGTCGTGTGGCAGAAGCCTTTGCGGCAAACGGGCTAACCGCTGATGATTTATACGTCAACGTGCAACCCCTCTCCGGGGCACCTGCCAATAGTGCAGCCTACACTGCACTGGTGGGCGTGGGCGAAACGGTCATGGGTTTAGACCTGTTGGATGGGGGGCATTTGACACATGGTAGCCCCGTCAACCGCAGTGGCATTTACTATAACATCGTGAGCTATGGGGTCGATCCTAAAACAGAACGGCTTGACTATGATGTCATCCGCGAGTTGGCAATCAAGCACCAACCCAAGATGATTATTGCTGGTTTCACCAGTTATCCATTTGCGCCAGATTGGGCAAAGTTCCGCGCCATTGCGGATGAAGTGGGGGCGTATCTATTGGCGGACATCGCCCATACTGCTGGCATGACCATTGCTGGAGCCTACCCCAACCCAATCGGGATTGCCGATATTGTGAACTTCACCACCCACAAAACCCTCAACGGTCCTCGTGGTGCAGTGAGCATCACCCACCGCAAAGACCTCTATAAGAAAATTGATCGCGCGGTCTTCCCTGGTGAGCAAGGCGGACCTCACGTCAACAGCATCGCCGGCTTAGCGGTGGCAATGCGCCTCACCCGTACTGAACAGTTCCATCAATTGCAACATCAAATCGCCAAAAACGCAGTTGCCCTTGCTGAAGCAATCGCTCAACGTGGTATTCGGATTGCTTATGGTGGCACGAATACCCACATGGTCTTGGTTGATTGTAAGGGGATACGTGGGGAAGATGGCGCATACCTTAGCGGAGACATCGCCGCTCGCATCCTTGACTTGTGCGGAATTGTAGCAAACCGCAACACGATTCCCGGCGACCGTAGCGCGTTCAGTGCGTCTGGCGTTCGGTTGGGTACAGCATGGATTACCCAGCGTGGTTTCTTTGAGGAGCATAGCAAAGAACTAGGCAACATCATTGCTGATGTTTTCTACGCCTGCAAACCTTACTACTTGCGTGAAGAAAGCACAAAAGAGTTACGCGCAAAAGTTGACTTTGATACCTTGCAACAAGCGAAGAATCGCATCCGTGATTTGGTCGTGCGGATCGGCATTGATACCGACGTTCATGCAGATGGCTATCCTCACTTCTTCTATATGGAACAAGAGCAAGCCGATACCGCTTGGTCAACGCTTGAAGTGGTTGGCAAGCATGCCGAAGACTTCCTTGATGTCGTGTTAACGGGGCGCGTGCTAGGCATTGGTGAGAACACCCCTACACCCTCCTATGTACTAGAACCCGATGGACAAATCATGTCGCGCGTGATGCTCAAGCGTGACGGCAACCGTTATCAACTTCACATTGAACAAAATGCCCAGCGCGTAACGGCATGGCTTCGTTCATTGTCCGATGGATTTGTTCGCTTTGATGATGATCTGCTGGCGAAGATTCCCGGCGCGGTGGATGTTCGTCATCTCGCAGAGACGTTAGAAGTGGATACAAGCGACTGGACGGCAGAAAGCGGTTACACAAATAAACCCTATTTCATCGGTTGCAAGGGCGCACACTGCCAAGCCCCACAAGCACCCGCGCTCCCTGTTTTTGAATGGGCTACTCCAGCAGAATCTGACACACTACTAACTACCCCCATCCATGCGCTCCACCAAAGCATGGGAGCAAAGATGGTGCCATTCGCAGGCTATGATATGCCCGTTTACTATTCCTCTGTTACGAATGAACACAATGCCGTTCGCAAGAAAGCGGGCGTGTTTGATGTGACACACATGGGAGTCTTTGAGGTTCAAGGGGAGGCATCCAGCGTATTCATCAATTTGGTCTTCTCTAATGATGTCACCAAGTTGGCTATCGGTGAATCACAATACGGCTTCTTGTTAGACGTGAATGCACAGCCTTTCGATGATTTGATGGTGTACCGACTAGGCGTTAAACACTTCTTGATGGTGGTGAATGCCTCCAACAATGATAAAGACTGGGCATGGCTCAATGCAGTCAAGAACGGTCAAGCGCAAGTGAACGCACACCTACCCTCACGGACTTTCATCTATGGGGATGCTGTCCAACTGCGTGATCTCCGTGCAGAAAGTAGCGGGGCAGATCGTCGGGTGGACATCGCTTTACAAGGGCGCAACAGCCTGAAGGTACTCACCTCACTGGCACATAAGGGTGATAAAGTGAGTGTGGTGCGTGGGCTTGAATGGGCGGGCGTGGCACAAGTGACTTTAGGTGAGTTTGACTTGATTGTCTCGCGCACGGGTTACACCGGCGAACGTCAAGGCTATGAGCTATTCGTTCATCCTGACCAAGCGAGCGCATTATTCCAAGCGTTGGTAGCGGGTGGAGCAGAGCCATGTGGGTTAGCATCACGCGATAGCCTGCGCACTGAAGCCGGCTTACCCCTCTATGGACACGAATTAGCAGGCGACCTCCATCTAGGAGCATCCGATGCTGGGATGGGCAAATTTGTGAAACTGTGGAAACCCTTCTTCGTTGGGCGCGATGCCTATAAGACGTATGAAGCCACGCGCGACAGCATTATCACCCGTTTCAAAATCAACCAAAAAGGCGCACGCCCCCCGAAAGCTGGCGATCCAGTGGTAGATGGGCGCGGGCGCGTGGTTGGGATTGTCACCAGTTGCACCATTGATAGCGACGGTTATCAAAACGGGTTGGTATACATCAAAGAAAGTTATGCCACCGAAGATACCGAGATTCAAATATTCGCAGGGGGACTAGGCAATCCCACCACCGAAACCCCACGCATCGGTTCTAAAGTCACCGTTCCGCAAAATGCTGTGATTCTAAGCCGTTATCCCAAGCAGAAGAAATAATCTACAGCAAGACCTGTTTCCCCCTAGTGAAATATCACGAGGGGGAAACCCACACAGGGGTGATTAAGTGAGGCTTCCCTCACGCGATTTTTTCTCTTCGATGTTCCACGAGGGCAACGCCGGGGCACAACACAAGACCAATTGTTTAGCGGCTAAGATTTCGTCAAGGCGACGGGTAGCAGTCGTGTGGGGTGCTTCAGTTAAAAGGGTTGGGTTCTCATGCGCTTCTTTGGCGATTTGTTTCATCGCGTCGATGAATCCATCTAGCGTTTGTTTGGATTCCGTCTCGGTGGGTTCAATCAAGAGGGCTTCGGGAACAATCAAGGGGAAGTAATTGGTGGGGGGATGAATCCCATAATCCATCAACCGCTTAGAAATATCCAACGCATGCACGCTGGGAACATCCGCCCAATGCCCCTCTAGCACAAATTCATGGGCACAGTAGCGATCATACGGCACGGTGTAATCATCCCGTAGATTAACGCGAATGTAGTTCGCATTCAACACAGCATGGCGTGAGACCTGCTTGATTCCGTCTTCACCATTAATGCGAATGTAGGTATACGCACGCACGAACATTCCGAAGTTACCATGGAATGCTTTGAGGCGACCGATGCTCTTCTCTGGAATGGCGAGGCGATAAAGGGGTGGCTCTTCCCCATTTGCTTCTGCCACTTCCGCAACAGGACCGGGTAGATATGGCTTCAAGCGTGCGTTCACCCCCACTGCGCCACATCCGGGACCACCCCCACCGTGGGGCGTGCTGAAGGTCTTATGGAGGTTATAGTGCATGACATCAAAGCCCAGCTTGCCGGGTTTGACAATGCCCATCAAGGCGTTCATATTTGCCCCATCCATATACATCAACCCCCCGGCATCATGTACGGTGTCGATGATCTCCACAATTTGGCTATCGAACAAGCCCAATGTACTCGGCAAGGTTATCATCATGCCCGCGATGTACTCACGCTGTTCTTGGCAAATCTGCTTGAGGTAAGCTAGGTCAACGTTCCCGTTTGTATCAGAAGGCAACTCCATCACCTCAAACCCTGCCATGCTAACGGTGGCTGGGTTCGTACCGTGTGCGCTATTGGGGACAAGAATTTTGGTACGTTTTTCGCCATCATGTTCCAGATGATACTTGCGAATCATCAAGATACCTGCCAGTTCACCTTGTGCGCCAGCGGCAGGAGCAAGGCTAACGGCATCAAATCCGCTGATCTCCCCTAGCCAATCTTGCAGATGTACCATTAACGCCAATGCGCCTTGCGCTCCGCTGGCATCAGCAAGCGGATGGAGATGGGCAAACCCCGCCAAGCGTGCGGTATCTTCGTTAAGGCGTGGGTTGTACTTCATCGTACACGAGCCAAGCGGATAGAAACCTTTATCTATGGCATAGTTCAATTGGCTCAAATTGGTGAAGTGCCGTACAACTTGTAGCTCGCTCACTTCGGGTAAATTCAACTCATCGCGCAACCAATCCGCATCAGGCATCGAGCTGATCGGTACATCCAATTTGGGGAGTAAAGCCCCCGTGCGACCATTCGCGCCCAGTTCGTAAATCAAGGGTTCCATCGTATGTTATTCCTTTGCAATCCGTTCTAATGCAGAAACCAATCCATCAATCTCATCACGAGTATTCATCTCGGTAACGGCAACCAACATCACCCCACGCAAATGGTCATAGTATTCGCCCAAGTCTATGCCACCGATGATGCCATCATTCAACAACTGATCGTTGGTGTATTGTACGCTACGTGAGCATTTGACCATGAACTCATTGAAGAAGGGCTTAGACATATCCACTTGATAGCCGTCTAATTGATTAATTTGTTGGGTGGCATAGTGTGCTTTGTGGTAGTTCAACGAAGCAACCTGTTTCATGCCAGCCTTGCCCATAACCGATAAGTAGACAGCAGTAGCAACCGACATCAATCCTTGATTGGTACAAATATTGCTGGTGGCTTTTTCGCGCCGAATGTCCTGCTCACGTGGGCGCAAGGTCATGGTGAAGCCCCGCTTGCCGGCAGTGTCCACTGTTTCACCTACAATGCGCCCAGCAATCTTGCGAACATATTGCTGACGGGTGGCAAAGAATCCCAAGTAGGGTCCACCATAGCTCAAGGGGATGCCCAGTGATTGCCCCTCCCCCACAACAATATCCGCGCCCAACTCGCCCGGCGACTTCAGCATGCCCATTGCCAGCGGATTAACCACCATCACCAACAATGCGCCAACCGCATGTGCCTTGTCAGCCAGTTGTTTGAGATCATCAATCTGTCCAAAGAAGTTGGGATAAGAAATCGCCAGCATGGCGGTACTGTCATCCAACATATCAATCAAATCGGGAATATCCGCCCGCCCACGATCCCCTACAAAACGTAGAGCAGGATTGCCTTGATGGTAGGTGCGCACGACTTCACGATATTGTGGATGGATCGAATGGCTTAGGATGATCTTATTGCGCTTATGGCGCGTGACTTCAAGGGCAACGGTGACGGACTCGGCGAGGCTGGTTGCACCATCGTAGTGGCTGGCGTTGGCGGCTTCCATGCCTAGCAAAGCGCACATCATGCTTTGATATTCATAGATCACCTGTAGCGTTCCTTGGCTCAGTTCGGGTTGATATGGGGTGTAGGCGGTATAAAACTCCCCACGTGAGATGATGTGGTTGACTACTGAGGGGATGAAGTGATGATATGCCCCCGCTCCCCGAAAGGTGACATAATCCTGTGAATGTTCGTTTGCTTCAGCAAATGCCAACAATTCCGCCATGACTTCCATCTCGCTCATTGCTTCGGGCAAGTTGAGGGAAGGGAAGCGGTGGCTGGCAGGAACTGCCTCAAAGAGGTCTTCAATGGTGGTGACACCAATAGCAGAAAGCATCTGTTGACGTTCTGCGTCTGTATGTGGTATGTAGCTCATAACCTTTTTGCCTATCGCTCGATTCAAACAATAATCAGAATGAGAGGACGCTCCCCTCATTCATTCTTCTAGTTAGCGTGATTCACAAAAAGCGCGGTACGCATCGGCATTCATCAACGCTTCAACCGCACCCGTCACCTTAATTTTGATGATCCATCCCCCCGTATAGGGTTGGGCATTGATGGTTTCAGGCGTAGCTTCTAGCTCGGTGTTGACCGCTACGACTTCGCCATCAATGGGCATCTTCAAATCAGCGGCGGCTTTCACCGATTCCACTGTTCCAAATACTGCACCCTTCTTCAATACGTCTCCAACTTCTGGCAACTCCACAAAGACAATATCGTTAAGCGCGTCTTGTGCGTAGTCAGAGACACCAATCGTTCCTTGATCCCCTTCAACCAACAACCATTCATCGGATTGTTGATACCAAAGATGAGATGGGTAATGTAATGTAGCCATGAGAAACTCCTTTTCACATTGGTGATAAAAAATAAAAAGGGCACATAGATAATCTATGTGCCCTGTTAGTAACCAAACGACCTTCAGAGTGTTGCTGTCATACGTCCTTTTTACCTGAGAGTTTCGCCTAGTTAGGCTTGCCCCTTCGGTGCCCCAGACCAAACGATAAGGGGTCTCTCCACATGACGGATTCAGTTGTTAGACAGATTATAAAAGAGTGTGGCAAAAAAGCAACTACTCTTCTTCCTCACCAAGCAATAGCTCATCTAATGCGGCGTGTGCTTCTGGCGTGAGTTGTAGATTGACGGTAAAATGCCCGCGTGAATCTGCCGCAACAGTTGGGCACATCAATAAGCTACCATCTGATTGAAGCCCCAACGCTAAATATACATTGGTACTGCCCACTTGGCGCATTGTCACCATCGCATCGGTCGGCTTCAAACGGCGGAGGGTTTGTACTAGATTAGTGTGAGACAACCGCAACGCCACTTCTAAAGGACCGTAGTATGCCCCAATCATGACATATCCCCCTTGACGCTTCACCACCAATGCAGGAAAGTCATACGTGCCCTTGTCCCCCACTAGGTGAAGTTCACCTGTGCTGGCATCGAAATCAATTTTGTGAAGTTTACGAAACTGTCTCATCCTAATTTTATACTTTCGCTTCTACAGTAGTTGGCTCATCTTATTATTGTACTACATTCTGTCGTTACCACCAATATTTTGATGTCACCCAATTTTTATGTTTTTGGGGACATTGGTTGTGGATTGAGATAGGGAGCAAGAAATCGTGCAGTATGGCTGTTACTTATGGCGACAACTTCTTCAGGGGTGCCCGTAGCGATGATCTCTCCGCCAGCATCTCCCCCTTCGGGTCCCATATCAATCAAGTAATCGGCAACTTTGATGATGTCCAAGTTATGTTCAATAATCACCACCGAGTTACCATTGTCAACCAATTGCTGTAACACATCAATCAACTTTTTCACATCGACTGCATGAAGTCCAGTAGAGGGTTCATCGAGGATGTAGATGGTTTGCCCTGTAGACCGCTTGGACAACTCCCGACTGAGCTTGATCCGCTGTGCCTCTCCACCGCTCAAGGTGGTGGCGGGTTGACCAATACGGATGTAACCCAAGCCCACATCTTTGAGCGTTTGCAATTTGCTGTAGATGGTGGGAATGCTACTGAAGAACGCTAACCCTTCTTCCACCGTCAAATCTAGGACTTCAGCAATGGACTTCCCTTTATACTTCACTTGAAGCGTTTCACGGTTGTAGCGTGTCCCCTGGCACACATCACACATCACGTAAATATCAGGCAAAAATTGCATCTCGATCTTGAGTTGCCCTTGCCCCTCGCAATGTTCACAACGCCCCCCCTTGACATTGAAGCTGAAGCGTCCAGTGGTATAACCGCGTACTTTGCTCTCTGGCAATTCTGCAAACAATGTGCGAATCGCATCAAACATTTTGGTATAGGTGCCGGGGTTACTGCGTGGCGTGCGCCCGATGGGGCTTTGGTCAATATTGATTACCTTATCAACATGCTCTAAGCCCTCAATAGTGACGTGTTTAGCAGGGCGTTCTCGGCTTCCGTATAGGGCTTGTGCCAAGCGTTTATGAACAATATCCACCAACAGGGTGCTTTTACCGCTACCACTAACCCCCGTAAAACAAACCAACTTGCCTAATGGAATTTCAACATCAATATTCTTGAGGTTATTCGCCTGTGCGCCAATCACCTTGATGGATAGTTTATTGCCAGCACGTCGCGTTGGGGGAACTTCTATGCGAAAACGTCCCGAAAGAAAGTTACCGGTTGGGCTAGTTTCAACTTGCATCACTTCTTCAGGGGTGCCAAACGCCACGATATAACCGCCATGCTCTCCCGCACCGGGTCCCAGGTCGATGATATAATCGGCGGCACGCATGGTATCTTCATCATGCTCCACCACCAAAACCGTATTGCCTAAGTCACGCAAGCCTTCCAACGTATGAATCAGGCGTTCGTTATCGCGTTGGTGTAAGCCAATGCTTGGCTCATCCAAAACGTACAAGACCCCGGTTAAACGGCTACCGATTTGGGTAGCAAGACGGATGCGTTGGGCTTCTCCACCGCTTAACGAGCCAGCCGAACGCGACAAAGTGAGATACCCCAAACCAACATCATTGAGGAAATGTAACCTTGAGACAATCTCCTTCAAAATTTGTATAGCGATCTGACGCTCACGATCATTTAGCACCGTGCCATCCAACAACTCACGCGCCCAAATCAATAGCTTGTTGACGGGTTCGTTCGTCAAAGAAACAATCGAACGCTCTAAGATGGTTACAGCCAACGCTTCTGGGCACAGACGTTGCCCCTTGCAGGTTTCACACGGGGTTTGTGACATGTATTCTTCGATGCGCTCGCGCATCCCTTCAGAGGCAGTTTCAGAATAACGGCGCATGAGGTTGTTGATGATACCTTCGTAAGTCGTCTCATACACGCGCTGGTTGCCCTGACGGTTGCTATATTGGATGCGTAACTTTTGCTTGCCTGTACCGTAGAGGATTGCCTTTTGTTGCTTCGCTGTCAGGGTTTTCCATGGGGCGTTCAAGTCTATAGTGTGTAGCTCTGCTACCGATTCGATGATCGCTCCAGACCAGCTACCTTCTTCAACATTGAACCCATTGGCGACAATCGCTCCCCCAGCAATGGATAGATCATGGTTAGGGACAATCAGATCAGGATCAAGCTCCATGCGAAAGCCCAAGCCCTGACAACTAGGACACGCCCCTTTAGGGGTGTTGAAGCTGAACATGCGCGGCTCAATTTCTGGAACGCTTCCGTGCCCATTGACACAAGCCAAATGCTCGCTGAACAGCGTATCTAGGGGTGGCTCTTGGGATAGGTCATTGATAACCACCACCCCTTCGCCCACATCAAGCGCGGTCTCAATCGCTTCGGTCAAGCGCGTTTCAGCATTCTTCGCGTCTTCGCTTTCAGGATCATCATGATGGCGCAGAACCAACCGATCTACCACCACTTCGATGTTATGGCTGACGTAACGGTCTAGCTCTAACGTTTCTTCCAGCTCACGCACCTCACCATCAACGCGCACACGAACAAAGCCCTGCTTGCGAATTTCGTCGAAGACTTTTTCATGTTGCCCTTTCTTGTTGGTGATGACGGGGGCAAGCACTTGAATGCGTGTGCGATCTGCCATCTTCTTCACCGCGTCCACAATTTGTTGTGCGCTTTGCGCCTCTACCTTCATGCCACAAGTTGGACAATGGGGGATGCCAATGCGAGCATAGAGCAGACGCATGTAGTCATAGATTTCTGTCACCGTTCCAACAGTAGAACGTGGATTTTGGCTCACACCTTTTTGGTCAATAGAAACAGCAGGGCTTAACCCCTCAATCTGGTCAACATCCGGCTTTTCCATTTGCCCCAAGAATTGGCGTGCATACGCGCTCAAACTTTCGACATAGCGACGTTGCCCCTCAGCAAAAATGGTATCAAATGCCAAAGATGACTTTCCAGAGCCTGACAATCCGCTCAAGACAACTAATTGGTTACGTGGAATTTCCACGTCAATATTCTTTAGATTATGCTCGCGTGCGCCCCGCACAACAATTTTATCTTGAATCATAGGGATTTTGTCTGCTCAGTAGATAGAACAATTGTTCCTTGAGTGTACCCAAAAAGTACAACAAAACACAAGTCACATTCAATGAGAATTCAATTGAAAAGCAGATGTGCGAGATTAGGGATCACACATCTGCTGATTGGATTAGCCAACTGTATAGGGAGTGGCAGTGATAACGGGGGTGAGTTCTTGAGTGGCTTGGGGTGATACGCCACTATCCCCTTCTGGATCAACAGCGGTAGGGGTGAGCGTGATGCTGGCTTCAATCGCTTGTTGCGTGCCAACCATATCAGCTAGTTGTTCTGCAATGGTGACGTTGCCCAAGCCACGCACAATTGAAACCCAAGTGCGTCCGGGTTTCATCATCATGGGGGTATTGTCTCCATAGATCATTTGAATCGCTGTTCCGACTTCATCATCCTCTCTACGCCAATAGCCTTGATATGCCATGCCATTACGGATGAGAATCACGCGCCCCTGCCCATGCAAGGCAATCTCAATAGAGGCGGCGGTTGAGCCTTCCTCAAACAAATCGGGTCGGTTCAAGTGTTCAACCTCTAAGATGACCAGATTATCCGCCCAAAGTTGTTGATCTTCAGCTGCATCTTTGTGCATCACACCATCCGTATAACGTAAGTAACGGGTGGTCAATGTGTCATATTGCCAACGTGCGTCCGTCTGCCCATACCACTCTAGGAAGATGTCACGGGCAATCATGCCGTTAGCATCGGGAGTGACATTAAAGGCAAAGCCACGCGCTTTGTATCCATCGTTAACACCGCGTGCGACTGCGCGTTCCCATACCTTATTGGTATCGACAAACAAGGTGTGTTCATAGGCGATACCGGGACGATCTACCCGACAGAAGCCGGCTTCAGCGCAATTATCACCAATGGAAGGGGAGATCACCTGATAGACCCACTCTTGCGACAAGATCAAGTTTTGTACAGGCTCGCTTGCCCCTGAATAGGCAAACAAGGATTCATACATGGTGACTAACTCAATATCGAAGAGCCGCCCACTTCGCACGGGTCCTACTACGGTTGGGGCATTACTTCTGAATAAGCCAGCAAAGCGCGTTACCCCACCTTCTACCTCATACTCAAAGACGACATCAGCAGCATTCACCCCGCTTTGTGGGCGCACAACAGGAGGGAAGTTAGAAATCTTCACCAACAAGTTACGCCGTGCTTTCGCCTCATCAGAGGGGTAGAACAGCCCTGTGAGGGAATTGATATTTTCTGGATAGTAGAAAGGACCAATGGGCGTGGGGGTGGGGCTGGGTGTGAAGGTAGGGGTATAGGTTTGTGTCGGCGTGAACGTGGGGGTATAAGTTGCAGTGGGGGTAGCGGTTACAGAAGGTGTCCACGTTGCCGTTAAAGTATGGGTAGCAGTCGGGCTAGGGGTGCTGGTGAAGGTTGCCGTCTCCGTAGCAGACGGGGTGAAGGTTAGGGTAGGAGCGGGGGTATCGGATGGAACAGAAGGCGTATTGGTTGCCAAGATGAAGGCGGGCAACTCTGGACGGGGGGTATTGGTGGCGAGGTCATCAAGTGCGGGTAAGGTACTGGATTGTGCCAATAGCGACGGCACGATCACAAAAAGCCCAACTAGACTTGACAAGCAAGCAATGAGTAAACGGGTTGTCAAACGCATAAATGCCTCTCTCATGAGATGGTTCAGAATTTCTTAGGCAGGGGCAAGTATAGTCTGAGATTGTATAATTCACAGGTATAGGGTTGTTATGTTACGATTTTGCTCATCACGATAAAACATCCAATAGGGAATGGTTGATACGATGTCTTTAAGCAAACGATTGCTAATTTGCTATGCCCATCCTGATGATGAAAGTTTTGGCTTGGGGGCACTCATTGCCCGTTATGTGGCACAAGGGGTTGAAGTGTATTTGATCTGTGCGACAAGCGGGGAAGCCGGCTCTATGGATGAAAGCTACATTCAACAATACGGTAGCATCAAGGCAACACGCCTCGCAGAGTTGGATTGTGCCGTACAGGTATTGGGCATCCGTGAACTATTTTTACTGGGGTATCGGGATAGTGGCATGATGAACCACCCCGACAATCAACATGGTGATAGTTTATGGTCGCAATGGAATCATCATAACGAAGAGGTTGTACGTTCTTTCGTCCGAGTCATGCGACAAGTTCAACCACAGGTTATCATCACCTTCAATGAATATGGGGGCTATGGACATCCCGACCATATCGTATGCCAGCGGGCTACAGTTGCGGCGTTGCAACAAGTGAACAACCCAGAGTATCATGTTGATGATCTCTCCCCTTATGCACCACAAAAGCTATACTATTCATCCGTTGCCAAAACACCCATGCAAATTCGCATTTGGCAAGAACGCTTAAAGGGTGTTGATCCGTCTAAGGCGGGGCGCAATCATGACGTTGACCTGTTGGCGATATTGGATCACATGACCCCCATCACCACCCATATCCCCATTACCGAGTATTTACAGGCGTGGGATGATGCCAGCAACTGCCACACTAGCCAAGGTGGGGCACGCATCTTCTTGGGCTTTCCGCTATGGTTGCGCCGCTTGCTCTTCCGTTATCAAGGCTTCACGCGCATCATGCCCACATGGCAACCCCATGAGAAACTAGAGACCGATTTATTTGGTGGGCTATAGATGAATGCCACACAATTCAATCAGTTGCTTTCTGCCATTGATTTAGTTGAGCAAAACCAAAAGGCTGAGGCACGCACCATCCTTAGAAGCCTGCTTCAGGAAGATGGTAATGCTGAACTGGTATGGCTTTGGATGAGTGTTGTGGTGGAAGATGTTGACCAAAGCGCGTTATGCTTGGACAACGTATTACGCATCAATCCGCACAATCACTATGCCGGCTTTGCCTTAAGTAAATTGCGTGAACTAGAAGCACGGATTGAAAAGCGGCGACAACGGTTGATCCGCCTACGCTCGTGGTGTTTCGTTGGATTGTGGCTGATGGTCAGCATCACCCTATTCATGGTGGTTGCCCAATACAGCATATAAACACTATGAAGATGCAGGACGTGTATACCACGCACCCAAGTATGCCTGACCACTTCCACCTTGCAACCATCCAACAAACAAGCGATATAGGTTGATCGGTTCTTGTAACCCCACCAGATACAGATTTAGACGCAGGGGATAATTCAACTGGGCAACGTTCTCATAGGTAGGATGGCTTTGCTCAAGTGCCAGTGCTTTAACACCAGTAGGCAATTGGCTTAAGTTCACATAGCCAATTGCGTGGGGGTCGGTTGCTATTTGCTGGGCAAGGGCGTTGAGCGATGGAGCAACTCGCGCCGATGACGAGATAGGAGAATCTCCTAAAACCAAATGGCTTAGTTCTCGGTGTGGCTCAGAAGTCACCTCTTGGATATAAACCGTGATTGCCCCATCCTCCCCTCCCAACTGGCTCCAGTTCGTCAGCTCCCCATTATAAATCCCACGTATTTGAGCAAGGGTTAAACTGTTAATCGGATTGGATGGGTGAACAATGAACACCAGCGCATCTAACCCCACTGGGGCAACCCACAAAGTAGGATCATTGGGTAGCGAGCTAGTCAGGTAGTAATTCAGCTGGCGATTGGTGAGATGTTCTGGCAACGTATCGGAGGGTAGGGATAACACTTCAAATTGTAACAAGGCATATTGGCGAGTGAACTCCCCCACCAAGTACGTCAAAAGCGGTTGCATGGCAGGAGAGGTATACAGGGTGACTTTCTCAATGTTGGTGGTGGGGGTAATGGCAGGCAATGCCTGCTCACTACTGCATCCCAATGCCAAAACAACTATCAATAGGATAAGACATTCTAAGAAATAGAATGGCAAACTACTGATGCGTAAATGCGGAGGTGAACTTTCCTGAATAGCAGGTCGCAAAACGATTCAGCCCTTGCCCTACGCAGTCCGCGACAAATACCGTGATAAAAAGCGATTGGCAAATTCATCTAAACTGCCTTGCATGATGTGCTGGCGCAGCTGCTCCATCAGGCGCAACAGGAAATGGATATTATGGACACTCAACAAGTAGTGCCCCAAAAGTTCGTTGCTGTGTACCAAATGGCGAATATAACCACGGGTGAAGTTTTGACAACAATAGCAGGTGCATTCGGCATCCACTGGGCTTTTATCGGTGCGATAGGCTGCCTTGCCCATGTTGAACCGCCCATCCATAGTGAAGACCGCCCCATGCCGTGCAAGGCGTGTGGGCAACACACAATCGAAAATATCAACCCCACGCCGTACCCCCTCCACCAAGTCTTCAGGTGCGCCAACGCCCATCAAGTAGCGTGGCTTTTCCGTAGGCAACATGGGCACAGCAACATCTAGGGTGCGATACATATCCGTTTTGCTTTCTCCCACTGCCAAGCCACCCACTGCATAACCAGGGCAATCTAACTGGGTGATGAATGCGGAAGATAGGGCGCGTTGATCTTCAAAGATTCCTCCTTGCTGGATACAAAATAACGCCTGTGTTGCATCATCAGGATGAGCAAGGCGACAACGCTCCGCCCATTGACTGGTGCGTTTAACAGCACGCTCCACAATGGCACGGTCAGTAGGGTTGGGGCACTCATCAAACGCCATGATGATGTCTGCGCCTAGGTTCTCTTGAATCTTCATTGAGACTTCTGGGGTAAAACGATGTTTGCTTCCATCATGATGGCTTTGAAACGTCACCCCATCATCATCAATTTTATTAATTGCTGCTAAACTCCATACTTGAAACCCACCTGAATCCGTTAGAATAGGACGATGCCACTGCATAAATTCATGCAGACCGCCCATCTCGCGGATTAACTCGCTACTAGGGCGTAGGTGGAGATGATAAGTATTTGCCAGAACAAGCGTTGCTTGTAGCTCTAAAAGGTCTTTGGGCGGAACTGCCTTGACCGTAGCTTGTGTTCCAACGGGGGCAAAGATGGGAGTTGGAAGGATACCGTGTGGGGTATGGAATCGCCCAGCACGGGCGCGTCCATCGGTTGCAAGTTTTTCAAATTCAAATGCCATTCAGCTATTGGCTACCTTGTAGTTTAACGAAAAAGGGTATTATAACAAAACGAGTTTTTGATTGTCGCTATTGGATTATACGTCTAACCACTATGCAGAGTCACCTCAACTTTGAATCGTTTCGCCCATCTTGGATTGAAATCAGCGAAGACGCTTTGCTGAATAATTTACAGCAGATTCGCAAGGCAACTCAGCCACACATCACCATTATGCCAGCAGTCAAGGCAGATGCTTATGGGCATGGGGCAATTCGCGTGGCACGCTTGCTTGTACAAAATGGCATAGAGCACTTGGCAGTTGCCAACATAGCGGAGGCTTTTGAATTACGCCAGCATGGCATAGACAGTGAAATCTTGGTGATGGGCTACCTCCCCCCACATGCCGTCCTAACTGCTTTGGCACACAACATTACCGCAACTTTGTATTCACTAGATCAACTAGAGATGCTTCAAGCAACTTTAACAGGGACGGGGCAACGTTTACGAGTTCATCTCAAATTGGATACAGGCATGGGAAGATTGGGGTTTTTAACGGAAACCCTTTTAGAGTGGTTGCCCATTTTATGTGCGGATACCCACTTACAAATTGAAGGAATCTATACCCACTTTTCAGTTGCTGATGAAGACCCACACCACACCAACCAACAAGTTGAGGCGTTCAAGCGTGCCCTTCTCGTCTTGGAAGAAACGGGCTTTCACTTTCATCATGTTCATGCCAGCAACTCTGCTGGCACATTACTGGGGCAAGATTATCACTTTAACATGGTGAGACCGGGCATCCTCACTTATGGGTATAACCCCTCCAGTCTCGTTACGGATATTGCGCTTCAACCGATACTAACGTGGAAAACCACCGTCACTCAAGTTAAAACTGTACCGATTAACTATCCCGTTGGCTATGGGAATACCTACCGCACGCCCCAATCAGAAAGAATCGCGCTCATTCCGGTGGGCTATGCCGACGGCATCCGACGCGCCCCATCTCGGTGGAAGTGCGTCTTGGTGGAGGGAAAACGTGCGCCGTTGATTGGGCGCGTTAGCATGGAGAAGACGGTCATTCGTGTGGAGGATATTCCCGACGTTCGCATTGGGAGCGAAGTTGTTCTGATTGGCAAGCAAGGCGCGGAACAACTAACCGCCGATGAAATCGCAACGTGGTTTGATACCATAGCGTATGACATCCTCACCAACGCTTTGCCTCGCGTTCCGCGCCCAACAGCTTAACTTTGCAACACCCTTAGCATGTCTGTGGCAATATCATTTGGGGGGGTAGCAAATGGATAAACCCGAATCAAGCGTGCTTGTTCATCAATCAAAAACATGCTTGCTGTGTGATCCACCAAGTAATTAGCGGCAGAGGCTTCGTTTTGTCGAAAGGCGACATACAAGCCAAAGGTCTTGCCAAAGGTTTGAACTAGATCGGGCTGTCCTGTGATACCAATGAAGCTAGGATCAAACCTTACCATATAGCGTTGTAAGTATTCTGCTGTATCACGTTCGCCATCTACTGTGATAAACACAAATTGCGCCTCGCTGGCGGAATCCCCTAACGCGGTTTTAACTCGGCGAAAATCCCCTAGTGTCATAGGGCATACATCTGGGCAATGGGTATAGCCGAACGCCATGAGGGTTAGTTGCCCACGATAGAGATCAAGCCCAACCGTCATATTATTCGTATCGGTTAAAGCGAAATCAGGTAGCTTTTCTGGAGGATAAATCAACGTTCCCACGTAAGGAGTGGAAGGTTGATTCCGTAGAGCAATGAAGCGCAGGGTTAACACCATGACCAGCGATAGCAATAACGAGATACCAATGGCAATCAAAATCCGTAAGCGCATAATCATAAACCTTTGAGGTAGCGGTAAACTAGCTTACATTGTTCAATAGAGTGGGGGGTGTAGCAAGTACCAAGCTAAAGACTTGGCTTTAGAAGTTAAGCGAGATAAACGGTAATTATTATATATTTCACACGATGAATACTTCCTAAAATTTGTCAGTTTCATACAATTGGTTGTTGTATAGAAAGCATTCCATCCCTACAATAGAAGTATCTGATAAATATTTCATGCTCCCACTGGAGTCTTATTTATGGTCTCGGTACTGAATAATCACAATAGCCAAGAAGCTCATCATGCTAATGAAGCCTATCGCACAGCATTAGATCAATTCCGCCGTGCGGCTGAATATGTTCGCCTACCAGAAGATGTCAAAGAATATCTCCGTTATCCTCGCCGTGAGTTCACGGTAAATTTCCCCATTAGGCGCGATACAGGTGAGATTGAAGTTTTCACCGGTTATCGCGTGCATCACAACACCGCCTTGGGTCCTACTAAGGGTGGGATTCGCTATGCCGCCAACGTCACCTTAGATGAAGTACGAGCGTTAGCGATGTGGATGACGTGGAAGTGTGCCCTCGTCAACATTCCCTATGGGGGTGCAAAGGGTGCGGTAGTGGTTGACCCACGCAAATTATCTTTGGGGGAGGTTGAACGAATCACCCGTCGCTTCGCTTCTGAATTGATTCCGATCATCAGCCCACACAGTGACATTCCCGCCCCAGATATGGGTACAAATCCACAAGTTATGGCATGGTTCATGGACACTTACAGCATGACCATGGGCTACTCTGTGCCGGGCATTGTCACCGGCAAGCCGATTTTGCTAGGCGGGAGCGAAGGACGCAACGAAGCCACCGGACGTGGGGTCATCATCAGTATGATCGAAGCGATGAAACATTTAGGCTGGGATAACCGTCAAGATGCCAAGATTGTCATTCAAGGATTTGGTAATGTGGGATCGCACGCTGCCCAATATGCCCATGAACTTGGCTTTCAGGTGGTTGGCGTAAGCGATGTAAGCGGTGGGATATACAAAGAGAGCGGATTGAATATTCCTGCAATTATGAAGCATGTGCAAAAGAACGGTAGTTTGCTGGGATATACAGACGGACAAAGCATCAGCAATGAAGAGTTGCTCCTTTTGCCGTGTGATGTCCTCATTCCCGCTGCGCTTGAAGGACAAATTACCGAACACAACGCCTCAAAAATCCAAGCAGAATTAGTGGTTGAGGGAGCAAACGGACCCACTACCCCAGAAGGGGATGCCATCCTGCGTGAACGTGGCATCACGCTCGTTCCAGATATTCTGGCAAATGCAGGCGGGGTGATTGTATCGTACTTTGAATGGGTACAAGACTTACAAGCATTCTCTTGGGATAGAGAAGAAGTATTGCGTCAACTGCAACGTATGATGGTTAAAGCGTTTGATTACACCACAACCATCTCAGAAAAGAACAAAGTGGATATGCGCACTGGGGCACAAATTGCCGCCATCACGCGCGTTGGAGATGCCATCGTACAACGTGGTTTCTACCCATAGAACAGCCTAGCGATTTACCGCCAGTACCCTGCTGGCGGTTTGCCTTTAAGCACAATCGGGGTGATAATGGGGAAACTGTATTTCGTACCTATGTAGAGTTCTGATGCGCTTATTCAAACAACTGCAATCCCAACCCACCACCCCTATTGAATCTTCACCCTCTGTCGCAACATTGATGAAAGACGCTAACCGCGCCAAACATGCAGAAAACTATGAAGAAGCTCTTGACCTATTAGATCGTGCAATGGAAGTTGCAGACGAGCTTGAAAACACGCGCCATGTGCTTACGCTTGCCTTAAGACAGGCAGATATTCTGATTGAGATGAAGCAGTATGAAAACGCCCAAACCGTCTTACGGACTCTCGTTGATTCCACCTCGCTTGATACCCAGCCCGAAACCAACGCCCATGCCCAAACATCCCTAGCGTATAGTGAGCTAGTACAGGGAAACCTTGAAAGCGCACGCACTCTTTTAGAAAACTTACGCACGGGCACCAAAGACCCTCATCTGATTTGGCGTGCAGAAGGTTACTTGGCACGAGTTTACATGTTAGAGGGGAATGGTCATTATGCGCTACGTTTATTGACAGACCCAACGCTGTCTTCATTCAGCATGATGGATGATGCAGAATCCTTCATGCTCTTTAGCAGTTGGATCGCGCAGATTCATGGTGAATCTCAACAGTTTGACTTGTCTATTCTCAACCTTGAACATGCCCTAAACTTAGCCACCAAGTATCACCTTAGAAAGTTTGAGCGCGAGTTGGGCTTGATGTTGGCACAAGTTCAATTGCAACAAGGATTGGCAGAGGAAGCGTATCAACACCTCATCCAGTCGGCATCCTTGATGCGTCAGTCACAACTGGAACAAAATTTTGACATTCACTTCCATCTCAGTCGTGCGTCGCTTTTAACCCAACGCCATCCCGAAGCCCTTTTCCATGCCGAAGTTGCCTTAGAGAAAAGCCATCCCCTCAGCGATGCCAAGCATCACCAAGCCACTTTACAGTATGCTGATGTGCTTGCTCGCATGGGGCGGGTGGAGGATGCCAGACAAGTCTTACAAAAGGCACGGCAAGCCACCAGTGAGACACCCTATCAAGATCAACTAGATTTCCAAATCGGTTTAACCCATCTCCATACCCAAGATTATTCACAAGCCCTGTCGGTGTTCTATGATCTCTACGCACGACCCAATCACGATTTGCACTATCCACTGGATGAGTTATTGGGGTTAGCCCATCTAAAACTTGGGCAAGTTGACCTCACCCTCAAGCATTGGATTTCTGCCACGAAACATGATGCCCCCCCCGCATCACCCGAAAAACAGGCGCGGTTATGGATTCAACTGGCACAACTACGCTTTCAGGTTGGGCAAGCCAGCAAAGCCTACAAGGAGATGGAACACGCCTTAGAATTATTGGGGCGAACGGAAGACATCGCTACTCGCGGTGTGGTGATTTCAAACGCGGCTGTCCTGTTGCACGAACGCGGCGAGGTGGAATCAGCACGCTCATTCTTGGAAGAATCGCTGGCGTTGGCGCGTTTGCTGGAACAACCTGCGGTCATCGCCAGTCGTGTGGGCAACTTGGGGCGCGTGATGATGGATGTTGGGCAAACACGCCTAGCGATCCCCCTTTTAGAAGAAGCGGTTCAGCTTGCAAAGACACATCACCTCACCTTGATTGCTTCCATTCATACCAACAATTTAGGAGTGGCACACGCCCACCTTAGCCAATATAAAACGGCACTGGACTACCATCGCCAAGCCTTATCACAGCTTGAGGGGCAACCGTTCTATGCTGATGAATCTCACTGGCAAACCCTTATACGAGTGGATTGTGCCCATGCGTTGCTATCCTTAGCAAGCTATGATGAGGCACGCACCTTGTTAAACCAAGCGCATACTGAAGCACAATCGCTAATGCACTATCCCACGCGCCTGTTGGTGTTGAACGCCTTAGCACGGCTCAATCTAGTTGAACGCCACTTTGACGAAGCAACATTCTTCTTGGAACAATCCTTATCGCAAGCCAAACAAGCGGATTACAAACGCCTGCTTGCTCAATCCTTGGTATTACAAAGTGAACTACTATCTTTGCGTCAGGATTTAGAACAAGCACAAGTGGCTTGGGAAGAAGCGCAAGCCTTGTATACCATGTTGCAATCCCCTTTGGCTCGTCAAGCGGTCAGTTGGTTGAAAGGATAACCTGATGGCACGTTTTTGGTTTGTCTCCGCCCCGCTCTTGAGTCACTTAGATTGGGGTGGGTTTTTACGGACAGCAGTTCAACTGCAACGGGATGGACACGAGGTGCTATGGATTAGTGGAGAGCCAGTTCGGTCTGTGCTTCAAGCAAACGAAGTCCCCTTCGTAGCGATTGACGAAACGGGGTGGCAACCCACTCCACCCCCACCGCTTGATCTGACCACCCTCACCCCAGCACAAGCGATGTTCTTGCGGTATCAGCGTGGGTTAGACGTGTGGATGTCGGTAGAGCGCGTCACCCGTGCGACACAAGCACTGCTCGACTTGGCGGTTGACCATGCTAAACCAGACGTTATTGTCACCGATCCCTACTTGACTACAACCGCGCTAGTGGCAGAAGTATGGGACGTTCCGCTTGTGGTAGTGGGCTATCCCGCCCTATCGAAGCCTAACGATGAAGTGTTGTATCCTATTCAACAAGTCCAAAGTGATGAAAGCCGAACACGTCTACAACAGTTGTTTGGGCATTTTGGGATACAAGGGATGAACTTCTCGGATGGAGCTACACCCTCTTTGTTGAGTCCACATTTGCATTTGAATTACTTCACCAAAGAATGGTATTGGGCTGAACAACTCATTCTATTAGATCAGAATGCTTATGTTGGGGGCACACCCGAACGCGCCACCCCACCTGCGCCAGCATGGTTGGATGCCATACCGAACGATATTCCACTGGGCTTCATCACCTTGGGATTAAGTTACGCGGGTGAACTCGGCTTCTTTGCGTGGGCAGCGCATGCTGTTGCACGGGCGGGAATGATCCCTGTCGTGGTCATTGGCAACCAACCGATTGCCCCCGATAAAAAACAAGAATTGGTGCGTGCGTTACCCAAAACAGCACGCCTACTGAATGGGGTGAATTTGGCACAGGTTTTACCACGCACCCAGTTAGCAATTCATCACGGCGGATTGGGCGTAACTCACGCGCTCCTGATGCGTGGCATCTTACAAGTGGTTGTGCCCCACTCCACCGAGCAAAGGCTACACGCTAAACGGGTAGCAATGGCAAAAGTGGGGCTAAACTTAAGCGCGATAGATGTTCGGCGAGGCAAGTTAGCCGAAGGCACCCTTGCCCTTATAAGCGATCAGCGCGTACAACAAACTGCCCAAGCCTTTGCCGAAAGCATGATTGATGCGGGTGGGATTGCCACAGCGACACAACATCTGCTACGAATTGCCGATGCCCATTAACGAACGCGCTCACCACAAATCAACAGGTACTGGTGGGTAATGGAAGCATCCGCTGTACCAATGGCACGCGGGTTCATCCAGCCTTTGGCGGTGAGGGGCACTTGTGCCATCATCACTGTCAAGCGTTCCACCACAGCAGGAGGGCAAGCCATGCGCTCACACCATGACACAAAATCATCTTGTCGAGCCAGTCGATGTTCTTCCAGAACCTCAAAGCCAGCATCTAAGAAGTTATTGCGCCACTCCTCCTGAGAGAGAATGCGAACATGGCTGGGATCACGCAACACCTCAAAAGCGTTAAGATACTCCGCACCCAATGGATCATCGGGCACTACTTGATCTTGCACAATCAGCTTGCCCCCCACTTTAAGCACTCGTGCGGATTCACGCACAAAGCGGAAGACATCCTGAAAGTGATGCGCCGCAATCCGACACGTCACCAAATCAAACGTAGCATCCTCAAACGGAAGCTGTTCTGCATCCGCCAATTCAAAACGAACGTTCGTTGCTTGCGGTTGAATATAGCGTTGGGCGGCATTCAACATCTCTTGGGTTAAATCGGTGGCAACCACTTCTTTCACGGCATGGGCAAAGCGCAAAGCAGTATGCCCTCCGCCTGTTGCCACATCTAAGACGCGCATTTCAGCGGTGGGTTGGGCTACTTTGAAGAGCAGTTCCAAGTCCTCTCCACCAGCATGTACTGTGCTGTGAACATAGTTTTGAGCGTTGCTCCCGAATTGCGCTTGTACTCGTGCGTGTAGCTCTTCATGATCGCTCATGTCATACCTCCCTTAGATCATCCTTCAAGTTGTGGCTTATTCCGCTTTATCACGCTTCTTTGCGTAAGCCTCTGCTTTACGACGGATGCGGTTCACCACACCGGCAAACCCCATTGCTTGGCGCATCTCGCGTAGGGTCTGCTGGGTTTGCTGGCGCACCTTTTGCGTGCCTTCCCAGATGATGTCCTCAATCATACCCGTTTCATCAAACTGTGCCCGCCGTTCACGGATGGGAGCGAGGAACTGATTAATCGCTATAGTGAGTTTCTCTTTCACTTCAACATCCCCCACACGCCCTTCCCGATAGCGCGTCTTGAGGTCTTCAACCTCATCTGTATGGGTGTTGAAAATGTCGTGATAGATGAAAACAGGGTTGCCCTCCACCGTGCCGGGCACATCTGCACTCACACGGTTAGGGTCGGTGTACATCCCACGTACTTTCTTGGCAACGGTCTTTTCATCATCGCTCAAGAAAATAGCGTTACCAAGACTCTTGCTCATCTTGGCACTCCCATCCGTCCCGATCAAGGTAGGAACTTCACCGACTAGAGAATCTGGAACGGGGAAAACTTCACCGTAAAGATGATTGAAGCGACGCGCGATCTCACGTGTGATTTCAACATGTGCCACGTTATCCTTGCCCACTGGCACGAGGTTCGCCTTGAGGTGAAGGATGTCCGCTGCTTGCAACACTGGATACCCTAACAGCCCATACGGCATTTCAATATTTGCATCGCGTGCCATGTCTTTCAAACTTGGCAAGCGTTCTAAGCGTGGGACTGTAACCAAGTTTTGAAATAAGGTGTTGATTTCATTGATTTCTGGGATGGCAGACTGCAAGTAAAAAGTCACAATATTGGGATCAATTCCTGCAGAGATTGCATCCAAGATCAAATGACGCGCGTTCTGGTCAATCTCCGCAATTTGTTCTGGCGCGTTCTTGGTGGTCAGCATGTGTAAGTCAGCGATGATAAAATAGCTCTCATATTCATGTTGCAATTTGACACGGTTGGCAACTGTCCCAACATAGTGCCCCAAGTGGAGTTTACCTGTTGGGCGGTCGCCGGTGAGGATGCGCTTCTTCGGTTGTTCGGTTTGTTCAGACATACCCATTTCCTTAAGGTGTGGTTATTGCTTACGCTACTAAAGTCGTGAATCAGTTGGTGAGGATTATAAACCAAAGCATGACAATTTCTGCTGATGATATTCGCACTTACGCACAAGAACTAGGATTTAACTTGGTGGGGTTCATCCCAGCCACTCCCTCAACACATCTTTCACATTACTTGGCTTGGATTGAAGCAAACCAATACGGCGAGATGGGCTACCTTGCGCGTCCTGATCGGGTGGCACGTCGGCGCGATCTATCGCTCATCTTGCCCAATGTGCGCTCCATGATTTTGGTGGGGATGGACTATCGCCCATACGTTGAAGACCTGTCTCTATTGGATGATCCTGCGCGTGGGCGGATTGCCTCTTACGCATGGCATCTTGATTATCACCCTGTCCTGCTCACTCGGCTACAAACTTTGGCAAACAAGTTAGGCATGTCTTCCCCAAGCCACAAGTGCTATGTAGACACGGGTGCCCTCTTAGAGCGTAGCCATGCGTGGCAAGCAGGATTAGGGTTCATCGGTAAAAATACGATGTTGATTCATCCCAAACGTGGGAGTTACTTCTTTCTAGGAGAAATCTTGACCACACATGAATTAGACGAATACAGCCCTCCACTCCCAGAAAGCCAATGTGGGCGGTGTACCCGTTGCTTAAAGGCATGCCCTACGGATGCTTTCCCAAAGCCGTATGTGATGGATGCTGGCAAGTGCATCAGCTACCATACGATTGAGAATAAAGGTTGGGTTGAACCTTCATTAAGATCAAAGTTTAGAAACTGGATTTATGGTTGTGATGTGTGTCAGGATGTTTGCCCGTGGCAACGCTTTGCGCCCCATACTGTGCTGGAGGCATTTCAACCGACAAACTTCACCACAGTTGCTCCATGGATTGTGGATGTATTGAGGCTAGATGATACAACCTTTGATGAACTTTATCATTCATCACCGATTCATCGCATCAAACGGGAGCGGTTGGTACGTAATGCGTGCATTGCTGCGGGAAATTGGGGATCAGAAGAAACGGTTGCCCCGTTAAAACGTTTACTGAATGACCCCAGTCGATATATTCGTGGACATGCAATGTGGGCACTAGGGCAAATTCTAAAAGATCAGGCGATCACTTTAATAGAAAAAGAATTAATTTATGAAAAAGATGAAGAACTTATTCGTGAATATAACAATACTCGGACAATGTTACAACCGTATTGTTAGGTCATTCCTGTTGGTATATAACGAATCAACAACTATAATAGGTAATAAATCTAAATGTGTTGAGTTGATCTAAAAGAGATTGAGATGATGCTATCGTTTCCAGAACTTATTACAGAGAGTGTAACCGCCCGTTTTGATGGTGAAACACATGTGGCTTATGTGATTTATCTGGGTTCAATTGGCGCAGATGCCAGCACCGCGGCTTACAAATGGTTACAAGATTTACTCGATACCATCGGCGTTGAATCCCTATACGGTGAAATCTGGGACTTCAGCAAGGTGACACAATTCCTACCCGATAACCTAATTGATGCACGCAAGAACAGCCGCAAGTTTAATCTTGTCACCCAAAACATCGAGCGCATACCTGTTGCTATGGTCGTGCGCGATTACATCCAAGAAGAAATCCTACGAGGTCCAATGCGCAATGTCGAAGAAAACAAACGGAAGCGCATTTGCCATTCCAACGATGAGGCACTACGATTCATTCAACAGTGGCGCATGAACAACACTGCCAAGAGTGCATCAGCCGAATAGCATTTAAGGGTAGGTTACAAACGGCACCGCGGCGCAATTGCCCGCCACGCCAACTGCCCCACTACTCACCCATACTTCCTCAGCCAGTTTCCACCACACCGCTTGATCTAGCCCGGTTGCACGCGCAATCGGGAAGGCGGATTCACCCAGTTGCATGGTATGCCGAACGCGCCCCAGTGGGCTAGGAGTATCTCGTAGGTTAGCCGCATCCAACACCGCCCCAACCAAACACGGTTGTTCCGCTGTATAGTTTTCAAACGGTTGCAAGCTGGTTGTTGGAGGGCGCACGAGGGTACTGAAATCCAACGTGGCAAACAACGGGCGTGGCAAAACTTCAAGAGGTAGCCTTGTCATGCTGTTATAGTCGTAGGAGATGGGGGGTGAAGATTCTTCGCCAACCGTCACCATCACTTGTTCGGTTGCCTCCACAGTTAGAGCAGATTCATCTTGTATTGTGACAGTCCCCTCAAGGACGGATACCATCACCACTCCCTCAACTGGCGATTGAATGAAGGCGGTTGTTTCTGCAGGGAATGTGAGCATCACCCCATTGACCTGTAAGTAGGCAGGCGTGAGCGTGATGGATGACGTTTGAATGAGGATTCCATCCGGAGGCAAATCTGCACAAGTGTTCAAATCGCTGGCGGTGGTGCGTAGCTCAATTGCCCCAAACGTCCCCCATCCCAAAACTTGGCTAGGATCAACCACAGCACTAGACGACCAAACCGCGCTTAAATCACCAAAACCAGAAGCGGATGCCCACCCCACCACACCGCTTTCCAGATGAACCCGTAACCATGCTTGATCGTTGGTATACCCACTGACATAAACCGTTTGCCCCGTCAGCAAACTAGCAATCTGCTGTGCAGACGCATCAGGTGACAGGCGCAGGTTAAGCCCTTGTCGAGATTGTACGGTTACGGGCAACGCGACTACATCAAAGGTAGCATCCCCCAAGTTATCAACCGAGACCTCCCCAAAAGCCAACAAAGTATAGGCATCTGAGGTGAAGGTGATTTGCGGTTTAGCCACCACAATACCCCATTCTCCATATTGGGCGTTCAAGGGGCTTAACACCAATCTTTCTACCAACGAAAGGGCAAGTTGATCGCCGGGCTTGGTGAAGGTGTACGCATCGTCCGCGTCGGTTAGGGCAATGTGAATAGGCGCGTTCCCATAGCACAGCGTGGCAAAAGACTGATCTGCACATTCTTGTACCACCAACGTGAGGGCAGCACGGATCACAGCGGAGCATCGCTCCATTTGTGCGTGTGCCACTTGGGCAACCATCAAGACCAACATCACCAATGTACCAAGACGTAACATAACCTTACCTTAAGATCATTGCGGTTCACTCATACAAGTGGCATTATACCTATATCGACTAACTTAAACGAGTAGGGCTTGGGTTATATGGCTGCTTCCAATCAATACACCGAGATAGAAATTAAACTCCATGTATCGGATCTATCTGTTATTCAGCACACTTTACAAGTGGCAGGAGCAACACTGACCAAACCGCGCGTCTTTGAGCGCAACTGGCGTTATGACTTTGAAGATCGCTCGTTAAGTTCAACGGGGCAAGTGTTGCGCTTACGGCAAGATGCAGACATCCGCCTAACCTACAAGTCTGGTAAAAAAACACACGCGCTAGAAAGTGGAATTGTTGAACGCCAAGAGATTGAGGTATCACTCAACAATTTTGAAGCGATGGATCGCATTTTGCAGATGCTAGGCTACATCCCCTACATGAGCTATGAGAAATATCGCACCACTTATGTATTAGATGGGGCAGAAATTGTGCTGGATGAACTTCCTTACGGATCATTCGTGGAGATTGAGGCAAGCTCTGGCGCAGAGATTGAACGCTTGGTGAGCGAGTTAGGGCTAGGTAGCTATCCACGCTTCAGCATGAGCTACAGTTCTATTTTTCAACAGCTCAAAGATGTGTATCAGTTAGATTTTGATGATCTGACTTTTGAGAATTTTGACGGATTAACCGTTTCCTTGAAGCATATTACAGGGTATACACGCTAAAAACGTAACGAATTCAGTATTTATGCGTTTATATTTACATGATAGAGACGGGCAAGCGTGGTTATAATTCGCGTTTGTTGACATTTCCCCTTCGCCTAACAACTAAACAAGTGTTGGTGGGACGTTGGGTGATTTTATTACATGCCCTATCCTCATCCTAATTATCATATCTTTCTCTTCACGACAAGCGGAGCTAAACATCTGATGACCCACATCATGACGAAGCAAGAGAAATTAGAGGAGTTATACAGACTCCGAGCGGAAAGCCAAGCCGGCGGTGGCGAAGCCAGAATCAAAAAACAACACGAAAGCGGACGCAGTACCGCACGTGAACGCCTTGAAATTTTGTTAGACCCCAATAGCTTTCACGAGGTTGATGCGTTTGTCACCCATCGTGCTACCGATTTTGGTATGGCAGATAAGCTATACCTGGGCGACAGCGTGGTTACGGGTTGGGGCACCATAGACGGGCGATTGGTCTATGTGTATTCGCAAGACTTCACCGTAATGGGCGGAAGTTTGAGCGAAGTTCACGCCCAAAAAATCCTTAAGATCATGGATATGGCACTCAAGACGGGTGCGCCAGTCATCGGTTTGAATGATAGTGGAGGGGCACGCATTCAAGAGGGGGTGCAAAGTTTAGCCGGCTATGCTGAAATCTTC
This sequence comes from Phototrophicaceae bacterium, assembly GCA_049318945.1. Taxonomy (GTDB): domain Bacteria; phylum Chloroflexota; class Anaerolineae; order Aggregatilineales; family Phototrophicaceae; genus CAIRDJ01. The sequence continues at coordinate 42,410 of JBMOEO010000001.1, forward strand.
CTCAAGAACACCCTTGCCAGTGGGGTCATCCCACAAATCAGCGCGATCATGGGACCGTGTGCGGGGGGTGCTGTGTATAGCCCTGCCCTCACCGATTTGATTTTCATGGTGAAGGACACCAGTTACATGTTTGTTACGGGTCCGGATGTGGTCAAGTCGGTTACACACGAGGAAGTGAGTTTTGAAGACTTGGGTGGCGCAAGTGTCCATTCTAGCAAGAGTGGGGTGGCACATGTGGTTGGGGAAACCGAAACCGAAACCCTCTTACTCATTCGCCAAGTGTTAAGTTACCTCCCTCAAAATAACATGGAAGACCCGCTCTTTGTTCCTCCTGCTGATGATACTCTGCGCGAAGAAACCAAGCTGGCACAGATTATCCCAGAGGAGCCGAATAAACCGTATGACATAAAAGAGATCATTGATCTGATTGTGGATGATGGTTACTTCTATGAAATCCATGCCGACTATGCCCAGAACATTGTAGTAGGCTTTGCTCGCTTGGGGGGGCATAGCGTGGGGATTGTTGCCAACCAACCCGCCGTCTTGGCTGGTGTGCTGGATATTCATGCCAGCAAAAAAGCGGCACGCTTCATTCGGCTGTGCGATTGTTTCAACATTCCCATCATCACCTTTGTAGATGTGCCGGGTTATATGCCCGGAACTGCTCAGGAACACAATGGGATCATCATGGCAGGGGCAAAGCTCCTTTATGCGTATTGTGAAGCAACCGTTCCCAAGTTAACGGTGACAACGCGCAAGGCATACGGCGGGGCATACTGCGTGATGAGTAGCAAGCATATCCGCGGTGATCTCAACTTGGCTTGGCCCAGCGCAGAAATTGCCGTAATGGGTCCTGAGGGCGCAGTGAGCATCATCTTCCGCAAAGAGATTGCAGAAGCAGAAGACCCCGTAGCGCGTAAGGCGGAATTGGTGGCGGAGTATCGCCAGCAGTTAGCATCCCCCTATATCGCCGCCAAACGTGGCTTTATTGATGATGTGATTGAACCGCAACAAACACGGGCACGCCTCATTAACGGATTAGAAGTCTTCCAGAACAAGCGTGATTCTAATCCTCCCAAAAAACACGGCAACATCCCCCTATAGGAGAGGCAACACATGGCTGATTACAATCCACAAAGACGTATTGAAACCATCTTGATTGCTAACCGTGGGGAAATTGCGGTGCGGATCATCCGCGCTTGCCGTGATTTAGGCATTCGCACGGTTGCAGTTTATTCTGATGCTGACCGCAAGGCGTTACATGTGCGCTATGCCGATCAAGCAGTACGCATCGGGGCGGAGCCTGCGCGTGAAAGTTACCTCCTCATGGAGAATATCCTACAGGCGGCACACCTCACCCAAGCCGATGCCATCCATCCGGGCTATGGCTTCCTATCGGAGAATGCCGAGTTTGCCCAAGCGGTTGCTGATGCTGGCTTGATCTTCATCGGTCCCAGTCCTGCTGCTATTGAGGCAATGGGTGACAAGCTATCGGCGCGTGAGGCAGTCAAAGCAGCAGGCATTCCATTTGTGCCTGGCACCGAGCCGGGCTTAAGCGACGATGAGATCATCGCCGCCGCCCATCGCGTCGGATTCCCACTCATGGTCAAAGCCTCTGCTGGTGGGGGTGGGAAAGGGATGCGAGCGGTCTATGATCCCAACAACTTACGCAACGCTTTGGATGCTGCCCGACGCGAAGCAATGAATGCTTTTGGTGATGGAACAGTCTACATCGAAAAGTTGATTGTCAATGCCCGTCATATTGAATTTCAAATCCTCGCCGATATGCACGGCAACACCATTCACTTAGGTGAGCGTGAGTGTAGCATTCAACGCCGTCATCAAAAGTTGGTTGAAGAAGCCCCCAGCCCCTTCATGGATGTTGAGTTGCGTCGCGTTATGGGCGAGATGAGCATCAAAGCGGCACAAGCGGTTAACTATGTCAACGCAGGGACGATTGAATGGCTCGTCGATAATGATAGGAATTTCTACTTCTTAGAGATGAACACGCGCCTACAGGTTGAACATCCTGTAACTGAATTGGTGACGGGGGTTGATCTAGTGAAGGAGCAAATCCGTATTGCGCGTGGACGACGGATGGGCATCACGGAGAGCATATTAGAGCCAAAGGGGTGGGCGATTGAATGTCGCATCAATGCTGAAGACCCCTACAATAACTTCATCCCCTCAATCGGGACGATCTTAACGGTGAACTCTCCCAAGGGTCCAGGCGTGCGTGTGGATAGTGGGGTTTATCGTGGCTATGAAGTCACGCCTTACTATGACAGCATGATTGCCAAGTTGATCTGTCATGGCGAAACACGCTCCGAAGCCATGTTGCGGATGCGCCGCGCCTTGTCGGAATACACCATCATGGGCATCAAGCACAATATCCCCTTCCACCAAAACCTATTTGACTCCTATAGTTTCCAACGGGGCAAATTCCATACCCGATTTGTTGAAGAACAATTCAGCATGTCTGATAATGAAACCACCCCCACCGAACAAGAACTAGAAGCGGTTGCCCTGTCCGTAACCTTGTACGCTCATCGCAAACGCCAATTGGCGGCGCAAGTGGTGACACGGGCAGAACGCGACACCAGCAATTGGAAGTGGCTCGGCAGATGGGAGCGATTAAACCGATGAAGTATCAAACCAAAGTGAATGGCTCAGTCTTCGAGATTGAAATCACCCCAGCTGGGGAAGTTTATGTAAATGGCGAATTGCGCCATATTGACTTTGCCCCGCTCGATAACGCGCTCTATTCCGTCTTGATGGAAACAACATCTTATGAGGTGGTAGTGGAATCCCTCGAAAAGAACCATTACAACATTCTCATGGGTGGGCGGTTGTTCAATGCTACCGTGTTGGATGAGCGCGATATGGTACTTTTGGGACGGCGTGGCTTAGATGCGGACACAAGCGGTGAGGTGGTTATCAAATCCCCGATGCCCGGCTTGATTGTACAGGTGTTGGTGGAAGAGGGGCAAACCGTACAAAAGGGTGCAACGTTGCTCATTCTGGAGTCGATGAAGATGCAGAACGAATTGAAGTCACCACGTGATGGCATCATTCAACGCATTAGCGTTGGGGTAGGTGACACTGTAGAGCAAAATCGCATCCTGATTACCCTGACTTAATGCTCCACACCCTATCTGATTTAGCGAACAGGACGATACCCACTATCGTCCTGTTGTGTTTGATGGAGGCAATTTGACAACCAAAAGACCAAGCACCCTATGGGCATGGGATGGGTTATGGGTTGGGTTACTCGCCCTGTATGTGATCGTTGGCTATTCGCTTGTCCCGTTTCATGGTGATGAATCCATGTTGATCTTCATGAGTCGGGATTATGCCTATCACTTCATTGAGGGCGACCTGACCAAAATCATTTACACCCCCGATCAACCGCGCGAGATTGAACAGGATTTGCGCCTGCTCAATGGGACGATCACCAAGTATGCCATTGGTTGGGCATGGCATCAAAACGATTATGCCTTACCCGACCTCAATCAACCGTGGTATTGGGGATTAGATTTTCAATACAATGTCGAGAATGGCTTTTATCCATCCCTTGAGCTATTGCATCTCGCACGTTTGCAATCCACCCTCATGCTGGCAGGGAGTGTGGTCATCTTCTTCATCATTGGGCGCATTGGTTTTACACGCCCTGTTGCTTACATCGCCACAGCATTCTACACATTTAACCCTGCCGTTCTGGTCAACGGGCGACGTGGCATGATGGAAGGCGCGATGCTCTTGGGGGGCTTGAGCGTGGTCGCATTGGGTGTGTGGATGGCAAACCGCCAACCTAGACGTTGGAACGTGTGGGAAAGCCTGCTATTAGGGGGTGTGGCTGGATTCGCCCTAGCGTGTAAACACACCAACTTGGTTTTTGTTGGGGCAGTTTTCATTGGGCTTGGGTTACAAGCTATATGGCAACTCATCCGCAAAGAAGCTGTCGGACGCTATAAGTTCGCTACTGTGTGTTTAGCGGTTGGATGGATGCTCCTGAGCTTCTATGCCCTCAACCCTGCATGGTGGCATCACCCCCTCCCTACCGCTCAACACGTGCTACATCTACGTTCTAGCCTGTTGGCGGAACAAAGCGCGTTTTACGGTGCGTATCAACATCCACTAGAATCATTACGGGGGTTCTATCAACAGGTGTTTGTCCCCCAAACCGCCATGTACTTTGAAGATGAAACCTTTCGTCGCCCTTTACAAGCAGACATAACAGCTTATGAACAATCCGTATATAGCGGTTTAAGGCTTCCGAGTGTGGGGCTGGCAATGTTAGGGGCAACGCTCATCGGCGTGCTGGGTATGTTTGGTGTGGTATCTCTACCCGACATCAATCCCACCACACGCTTCATCTTCATTCCGCTGGTGATCGCGCTGGTTCTGATGGGGCTATTTGCCATTCCGTTGGCATGGCAACGCTACTACTTGCCGATCATGCCCATCTCCGCCTATCTTGCTACGCTTGGTTTGGCGTGGGTGGTGCGCTTATATGCGACAAATGCCCAACAAGATAGCCCACAATTCCAGTTTGGTAGAGGTGGGCAACGATAACCACTTGAACAATTACCCCAGATTATGCTATGTTGCACGCCCTTTGAACCACTAAGGAAAGTTTAGAATGCCTTACTACCTCATTGAAACATTTGCGGTATTGCCTGCGTTCGTCACAGTTTATGTGGTATTGGGGGGGGCATGGGCATACGCACTGTTACCTCGTGCGGATTGGTCAGACCGCCCGTTATGGGTGATGACAGCGTTCGCACTGGGTTCAATGTGGTTATCGGCAATGATGTTCGTCTTGGGCAGTTTCAACCGCCCCTACCTCAGCTTACCGAACGTGTCGGTTGGAATTGCCGTGCTTACCCTAGTGGGTGGACTTGGAGGGTTGGCACGCTTGCGCTTATCCGCCCCTCCCACCCCAACAAAATCAATCCCCCTTAAGGGTTGGGAATATACCCTTATTCTGCTAATTGTGCTGGGGGTTATCATTCGCTGGGTGGTTGTTTCATATTGGGCATTCACCGCTTATGATGCGCTTTGGGTATATGGCTATGAGGGGCGACTCTATTTTTTGAAGGGCTTCATCCCCAACCACATCGGTTATTATCCACAATTTCTACCCTTACAATACACCTTTGGGCAGCTTGTTTACGGTGGAATCAGCGATCATGCCGCCCGTGCTGTCTTGCCATTCCTACAATTGGGAACGGTACTAGCGGTCTATTCATTCGGCAATCGTCTACTCAATCGCTCAACCGGCTTGGTGTTGGCGGGCTTGTGGTTCTTTGGAACGCATGTGGCACAATGGTCGCGCATGGGTGATTTAGAGATTGCCCTCACGTTTCTGTGGATGGCAAGTGCAACTTTTCTTTTGCTGGCATGGAAAGGGGAACGCCCCACGCATTATGCCGTGTTGAGTGGCGTGATGTTTGGAACGGCGATGTGGATCAAGCCAACGGCGGCAGGGTTTGCCTTAGGCGTGATCTTGCTCACCTTGACCGAAGTCATACGCCTACGCTTCAGGTTGAAAGCGTGGTTGCCTCTCTTCAAGATTGCCTGCATTGTGGCAATCACATCTGCCCCATTGGGAGGCGTATGGTATCTGCGCAATATCTTGCTGGGGCACCCTCCCATCGAGTTCCCATCCGAGTTTTGGTACACCCTTGCTGAACGGGGAGGGGGGCAGCTGTTACCCATCTTACTCAGCATTTCTGCGCTGATAATCTCACAATGGAGAAACTTCACCCATGATGCCCAAAGATGGGCGGGTTTGGGGATGGGCTTGTTGTTGCTGGGAATCTTGCCTTCGGCTTCCGCGCGTTTTTGGCATCTCACGGATTCCAATCTCCTCACCGCGTGGTATCTGTTCCCATCCTTGACGGGGCTTCCGCGCTTCGGCGTGTTTGAATACACGCTCATTTTGGTGGGGATGGTGTTGGTAGGACGCTCGCTCTATGTGGCGATGGATTGGAATCAGCCTACCCAACAAGTGCTAGTATGGGTGATATGGTTGGTAATTCCGTATTTTGCGTTGTACTTCTGGCGTTACAGTTATCACTACCGCTTGCGCTTCGCCATCCTCCCACTGTTGCTATTGCCCCTAGCGGTAGTCATTGCTCATTGGATCAGCGCATCAAAACGGCGAGGCATTCCGTTCGCCATCATCGCGCTTGCTCTGCCTAGCATGGTTGTCCCCTTCCACGATATTTACGCCGGCTGGGATTGGCTATGGTCAGGTAAGTTAGCGGATGATACCGCCAAGCAGGAAATTGGAAACCCTGCCTTAATGTGGATGGTGGATGGGTTTCGGATTTATGAGCGCGAACAGGGGCACTCCCCTATTGTGATTGCACCCAATGTACAACGCTTGCCGTTCTTCTTTCCGTTAGCGGACATTCGTATTGACCACGCCCCCACTCGCTTAGATGAACTAGACGGGGCAACCTACTTCGTCAATAGCCACCCCGATGGCACGGGGCTATACCAAAACATTCCTCTCCATAAGAACCAAGTGTTAAGTGCGTTGGGACGGGAAGACATCATGCGCAAGGCGTGGTGGAAAGATGATGGTATCTTCCGCTACGAAATCTATGAGTTGTTCACCGAGCGTCGCTTTGTGCGTCCAGAGACGAACAACCCCCAAGCGCAGGATGTACGCTTTGGAGAATTTGCCCAGTTGATTGGACATAACCTCAGCTCACTCGATTTCCCATTAGGGGAACAACGAACGCTCGAACTGTTGTGGCAGGTGCATACCCCCGCCGAACAAGACTACATGGTCTTCGTTCATTTGTTGGACGCGGAGGGGAATATGCACCAAAATTGGGATGCTCCCGTCGCGCTCGATGAAAGCGGTTACTACTACACAACGCGCGTTTGGGAAGCAGGCGAATACATCATTGATCGTCGGCGCGTTCGTCTAACGAACACATCGTTACCCTTGGGCGAAGGCTATCAGATTGCGATTGGTATGTATGACCTCAACACAGGGGAACGAGTGCCCATCACCCTAGATGGTGTTGAGCACGGCGATAGTTTCATCATAGAAAACCGCATCCATGTTTTGCCACCGCCAACAGAATAGGACGACTTCACGCCAGCAAGTGTGCTAGATGGAGAAACAAATCATGGTAGAGTTGTCGAAAATTGACCGCTTGCCATGCTTGGATGAACTCGGTTTCCCGTCGATCTTGCTCTATGCGCACTTGTTGGCGGATTTGCTTGAGGGTATTCACCTGTGCTTCCTCTAGCATGGAGACCGGCAAATGAACCAATTTAGAGCGCATGGCGATGGTCTGGCACACCGGCACACATGAGGCAAGTAGTTCATCCATGATTGGGGAATGTGGCGGTAATTGGCTTTCCCCCGCTAACGGAATGAGCAACTGTAGGAGAAAGCGATAACGAGAGAGTGCCGTGAGCAACTCATCATACGGCATCGGTACACCTGCTTGCCAAAGCGCGTCATAGCGTACTAACTGGGCAACCGCCGACACCAACCAAAGAGGAAGTTGCATGCGTAAAGATACGGTAGATGAATCGGTTGGAAGTGGCGTTTGCTGTTCAAGCCAATCTATTAAACCATTGATGAGCGTATGGTATTTGTCCCCATCAAAGTAATCGAACAGACGATTGCGAGATGCCAACCGCTGGGCATCCAATTGGGCAAGCGTGCCAGCAACATTCATGCGTCGGTCTTGTGTGTGCCCATAATGTAGCAGGTGTGTAATGATCTGATCCAATTCATCCAGTGCCACCAACCGCTCATGCAACTTGGAAAAATACGGTTGATAGTGCTTCGCCAGTTTGGTGGGTACAGTAGTGGGAAGCCACTCTGCCAACATCCAAAGTTGATGGGTGGTGGTCAACATGTTGCGGACGGCGGATTGTTGCCGACCGTTCCGACAGGCTTCTTCTTGGTGGAGCAACGTAATTAGCCCACGCACAAGCGCATCATAAATCACCCCATCAGCAGACTCTTCTAAAGTCACATGCAAGGTTACTTGTATCGCCATTAAACGTTCGATCTTAGAAGGGGAGATAGAGGTCATCTTGACTCACTAGAACTGTATATTGTTGGTTAGAATTTGAATGAACTTACCGAAGGTGAGGTTAGGATCATTCACGATGTCCTGTAACCCACGATTCAGAATCACCCATTGGTAAATCTGAAAAGCAAATAACAGCGGGATGGCAATGCTGATAATCCGTAGGGGCAAGCGTGCCACTGAAACGGATTGTGGCGTTTCGTTGATCTCGTTCAACGCCTGTTTCTTTGCAAGAATATCAGCACGGCGCATGTTTAGATCATCGCGCTCTCCGTTCACCTGCACATAGCGATATAGAATCGTAAGGCGGTTTTCCAGCTGTGCCGGCGTTGTCCCTCCTGTTGAGGTTTTCCAGCGATTATCCATGCGCTCCACTTCAGTATTGAGCCGTTGAATGCTACGCTCAACCTCTTGCAAATCGCGGTCAAGGGTTTTCGCCTGTTGTTCGCGCCACACCCGTTGCCCACGTGCATAAGGATAACGCACCAAAACAAAATAATGGATATACAACAATAACAACGGCACAAGGAAATAGTATGCCAAGATGCGCCCTAGATCGCGCTCAAAGGTGGGAATGCGCCCTTCGGTAAAAACTTGGGTGAAGGGAACGGCGAACAGGTACAGCGTGATGATGAGGATAATCAACAAACCTACTGGCAATTCGTGCATCAGTGCGTCGCGCCGTTCGGCAGAGAGGCTTGCTCGCCAAATGACCCACGCATAGAGAACCATCACAAACAAAATCAACAAATAAAATGGGGTGATGAACAGAATAGCTAGAGCCTGTTCTGAGGTTTCAACGAGCGCACTCCCGCGCTGTAAGATGGTTTGACGGGCGATTCCCACCAAGCCCCCGCTATCCCCAAACAACACAATCAATACGGGAATGAGCGTGGCAGAGACAATCAAAATCAAGACTAAATTGGCATCTGACACCTCGCGTAGGGTATTGCGTAAGCGCGTGGGCAACTGGCTCAGTAGATTCTCCGTGATGATGAGCCTACCGATCCCCCGTGAACCGGAATATCCCAAATACATCACCACAGCAACCAACAGCCATAACACTGGGGCAAGCGATAAAATGGCGAAATTGATGTATTCACTTTGGAGTAACGAGGTAGTGCGTGGGTCAGCGCGATCGGTGAAGTTAAACCAGATGACCATGCTGACGATCAGCAAGACAATCGGCGAAAAAGCACGAATCAACACCACCGCCACACTGGAGCGCGTGAGTAGATCATTCCAAAATTGAAACCACATCAGTTGGATGCCCAAGTAGTAGAAAAGCGTCATACCAAGCAGGGCAATCGAATAAACCGCATTGATGCGCGTGGTGAAAATATCAGGTTGCAAGAAGCGCACAATCGCCCCTGACCATACCGACCCCAACAACAGGATAGCTATCAATTCATTGCATGCCAGCAATACTTGTTCCCAAAGCAAAATATCTGTACTGATGAGTTGATACAGGCGCGGAATCCAAACCGTGAGCAAAGCACGCACCGCCATAAATCCCACCCCAATTGCCACCATCACCAACACATAAAACAACTGGCTATCTTTTCCAACGGGTGGGAGCGACCACAACCAACGCACCAAAAAGAGACTTACTTGACTGAGTAACATATACAATCCCAACTGGAGCAAATGGCTAAAGTTGAGTGCCTGCTTCAAGATACGCTCTTGCATCCCCCTCCAGTAGCCTAACAGAATGAGCGTTCCGCCTGCTGGAGAAAAGATCAAGAGTGCCTGCCAGTCTAGTTGCCCAATCAACACCAACACATAAACGATGCTGGCAAGGGTCAACAAGATTACAGCATTATTGAGCGCGTTCGGATTCGGTGGACGCACCGCACGCAACAACCGATTCGTAGACAATCTAATACCGCTCATCAGGCAGATTCACTCCTCATCTTAAAGACCTTGACGGCACTATTTTAACGGAATTCTGATAAGATGACGAATCAAGTTGACTAGGCATAGGATAAAAAGTATGGCTAACCAAGTTGTTTTTATCAGTGGGGCTTCCAGCGGAATTGGTTATGCCACCACGCTTGAGCTACTGCGGGCGGGTTATCATGTGGCAGGAACATCGCGCACCCTAGATAATTTGTCCCCTCTGCTCATGGAAATTCAGCAACTCCCTAACCCACATGGGGAATTCTTACCGTTGGCATGCGATGTCACTCAACAAGAAGAGGTGGCGTTGGCTATTCAACAAGCGCATCACCACTTTGGTAGGCTTCATGTTGTGATTGCTAACGCTGGCATTGGGCAACGCGGAGATGTCGTGAATGCCCCATGGGAGGATATAGAAGTTGTCTTGCGTACCAACATTGATGGGGTCTTCCATACCGTGCGGGAAGGCGTGCGAGCCATTCGTTCTACGGGGGAGGGCGGACATCTGGTGATGATTTCATCCGTCACCTTCAACATGACTTCGCCGGGCATGGCAACCTATGCCGCCAGTAAAGGTTTCGTGAGTAGCCTTGCCAAATCATTACGCATGGAGCTAGAAGCAGACAACATCACAGTGTCCGATATTCTGGTGGGGCGCACACACACCAACTTCAACAAGAACCGACGCGGAGGGGAACGCACCGCGCAAGGAGTCTCAAGTATGTCAGCAGAGGTTGTGGCGCGTCACATTGTGAGGGCGATCCAAACGCGCCAGCACACCGTCACCATCCGCTTTATTGACCGCCTCATCATCTGGGCAAACGTTCTTGCCCCACAAATCATCGCCAACATCGTTAAAAAACAATACAGCAAGTGAGCCATGTCCACTAAAAAACTAAACAGTATGCGTTTGCTCGAACAATCGAAAATCCCGTATGAGGTCATTCAGTATCCTGATGACCAGCGTGATGCTGAGGTGATTGCAGAGATCATCGGTGCCCCCCCACACATGGTCTACAAGACCCTTGTGGTGCAGTCAGTACAAGGTGGCAAGCCCTTTTTGATGTTGATTGCCTCTGATAAACGGTTGGATATGAAACGGGTAGCAGTGGTGGCGGGAGAAAAGAAAGTCCAGATGGCAACTCACAAGGATGCGGAATCGCTAACGGGATTACAGGTGGGGGGCATTAGCCCACTTGCCCTCACCCATAAGAATTGGAAGGTCTATCTCGATCAACCTGCTACACAATTGGAACATCTCATTGTGAGTGGGGGGCAACGTGGCACACAATTACGTGTACCAACGCTACCCCTCATCCAACTCACCAAAGCGATTGTTGCAGAACTGAGCGAGGACTAACGCGAGAGGAAGTTGTGCATCGCAAAGAAACTTTCGTTGAGTGGGCGCATGGTGCTGGTGGCATCTTTGATAGGGACGGCAACCATATCACGCCCATCTAATCCAACCATCAAACCCGTCTGCCCATCCAACAACAGTTCAACTGCTTTGACCCCCATGCGTGTAGCCAACAGGCGATCAAACGCTGTGGGACTCCCTCCACGCACGATATGCCCCAAGATAATCAGGCGGATTTCAAACCCTACTGAGCGTTCACTGGTCAAGTAGTTTGACAGGTCGGTTGTCCGATAGGACGCGCCTTCTGCAATCACCGCGATTGCATGCGACTTACCACGCGAATAGGCATTCTCCAGAGCTTTGGCTACTTCTTCCATCGGGACGTTTTGTTCTGGGGTGATGACGATCTCTGCCCCCCCGATGAGGGCAGCAGTGATGGCAAGGTAGCCACAATTACGCCCCATCACCTCGATGATGAAAGCGCGAGTGTGCGAAGTTGCCGTATCACGAATGCGATCTAGCGCGTCCATGATAACGTTCAAGGCAGTGTCCACGCCGATACTCATGTTGGTGCCGTTGATGTCATTGTCAATGCTGGCGGGCACCCCAATCACAGGGAAGCCTAAACTCTCCAATGCCAACGCCCCCCGTAAACTACCATCCCCACCAATGACCACCACCGCTTCAATTCCGCGTTGATGCAGGTTGCGCTTGGCACGGCTTTGTCCTGCTTTGGTTTTGAATTCTTCATTGCGGGCGGTCTGCAAAATCGTACCACCGCGTTGGATAATCCCGCTTACTTCTCGGCTGGTTAGCAATTCCATATTGCCGGCAAGCAAGCCAGCATACGCTTGGCGAATCCCATAAACCTCCACACCACGATCTAAAGCAGCACGCACCACAGCTCGTACAGCAGCATTCATACCGGGGGCATCCCCACCGCTCGTCATCACAGCAATTCGTTTGAACATACAATCCCTCATCCAAATGAGTAGTTAAAACTTGTGTTATGATACAGCATCAACGTTAAGAGATATGGATAATTTCGACAGTTTCTACCCCATTGATCTTATGAAGACCATCTACCAATTCGTCACAAAAGTGCGTGGTCTTATTGGGAAAGTCCAACTTATACCCACTATCGTCATTTTCTAAAACCACAATAGTGAAGCGATCCCCCCCTGGATGTTGCAAGAACTCACTCACGATACGGCGCAACCGCTTAACATTCCTCTCCTCTTCTGGGTCAGGCTTAAAGAATACTCGTACCTCCTTCAACATGACTTCTTCCTTCTTATGGTTGAGATGGGGATCATGGGCAAGTTCTTCCACCCAGTTAATTCCATCACTCCCATGCTTCATCCCAACCGTAGCACGCTCTGCTGAAACAGGCTGTGGTTGCTCCACCCGTGAAATGGGTTGCGGTTGGATGGGAGGGGCAACTTGTTCTAGCGAGTAGATGCTGGTTTCTGCCGTTTGAATTGGTTGCGTGATTGGCACGTCCGCCACGAATGCAGGGAACTCGCGCGTGACTTCATCGCAAATGATCTGAAGATCACCATTACGGAAGTCTATCTTGCCCCTTAACAACACAACCTTATTTTGATTCTCTTGGCAGATGTGTTTATATTTGATCCACGTTCTTGGGAATAACACCGATTCAACCGTTCCGTAACGATCTTCAATGGAAAGCACTCCCATATAGTCTCCGTTCTTGGTTTGAATGGGACGAATGGCGGTGATTAATCCAATCATGGATACCCCCCTCTCTTTGCTACCCTCATCCATTTCACGAAGTTGAAATGACTGGGTAATGTTTTGGGCACCCACTTGCTTGATGACCGCATCCACAGGGTGATTGGTGACATAGAACCCCAACAGTTCTTTTTCCCACTCCAAGAAATCACGCTGGTCTGCTTTGTTTTCTTGGGACAACCCCTCTAATAAATTGCCCCCCACGTTGCTGGTCTCTTCCCCAAACATGGAAATCTGCCCCGCTATTTTGGCGCGGTGATGGTTACTACTGTAGTTAACCATGCGCTCAACGGCAAGCAAAAGCTGATTACGATCTCCAAACATATCCATCGCGCCCACCTTCACCAAACATTCGACGGTGCGCTTGCTCACTTGTTGCAGATTCAAACGTTCACAAAAATCTACCAATCCAACATATTCGCCGTGTGCTTCGCGTTCTTCAATGATGAGTTTAACCGATGCTACACCGACGTTTTTCACCGCCGCCATACCGAAGCGGATGCCCCGTGTATTGTCCAGCGATTGGATGTCAAAGTCTGCTTGGCTATAATTCACATTGGGGGGCAAAACGGGAATGTTGAGTTTGCCACATTCCTCTAAGAAATTTGCGACTTTATCGGTATCTTCACGGTAAACCGAAAGCAATGCTGCCAGATACTCCGCTGGGTAATGCGCCTTGAGGAAAGCCGTTTGCACGGTGATAACCGCGTAGTCGGAGGCATGGCTCTTGTTGAATCCATAGTTGGCGAAGAACTCAATATCAGCAAAAATCTTATCCGCTGCATCTGCAGAAATATCGTTGTTGGGTCCGCGGTCAATGAAAACTTGACGGTGTTTGATGAGGTCTTTCTCTTTTTTCTTAGAGACCGCCCGTCGCATCAAGTCGGCATCCCCTAAGTCATAGCCGAACAACTCACCCGCCACCTGCATGATCTGCTCTTGATAGACGAAAATGCCGTAGGTTTCCCCTAGAATGGGTTCTAGTTTGGGGTGGTGATATTGTACTTCTTCTTCGCCGTGCATCCGTCGGTTATAGGTTGGGATGTAATCCATCGGTCCCGGGCGATACAGGGAGATACCCGCCACGATATGCTCAAACTTGGTGGGGCGCATCCCTCGTAACATCTGTTGCATGCCTGTAGACTCCACTTGGAAGACCCCAGTTGTCACCCCCTCCCCTAGCATGACGAAGGCTTGCTTGAGCATCTCATTCAACTTGCGGTCGTTTTCGCTCAAGTTGTCACCCATGATTGGGCGATAGGGAATATTATCAATTGTCCAACGCACGCCATGATGTTTGAAGATGAGGTCACTTGCACGACGCAGAATGGTCAAGGTGGAAAGCCCCAAGAAGTCAATCTTTAGTAACCCCAGTGATTCGCACGTTTCCATAGGAAATTGGGTGACTTGCTGGAGCGCACTGTTCTCGTCCTCACCGCGCGTCAGCCGATGCAAGGGGATATAATTCACTAAGGGTTGATCGGCAACAATGACCCCCGCCGCATGGGTAGAAGCGTGGCGAGCAATGCCTTGTAACACTTTGGCGGAATCAATCACCGTGCGTAATTGTGGGTCTCCCTGATAAATCCGCTTTAAGTCCGGATCATTTTCGACATACTCTTCAATGGATTTTTGTTTGGCTTCTTGTGGGATGAGGTTTGCCACTTTGTTGACTTCTGTCAAGGGGACATCCAACGCACGCCCAACATCGCGGATGGCAGCTTTGGCACCCATCGTACCGAACGTGATAATGGCGGCAACTTTATCAGAACCATACTTGCTGGCGGTATATTCGATCATTTCATTGCGACGATCATCTGGATAGTCCAGATCAATATCCGGCATGGACACACGACCCGGATTGAGGAATCGCTCGAAGATCAGGCTATTTTGAATGGGGTCAATGTTGGTAATCCCTAAACAATATGCCACCATGCTACCTGCGCCAGACCCGCGCACATTCCACCAAATATCAGCATGACGCGCAAACTCGCATAAATCCCACACAATCAAGAAGTAAGTGTTGAAGCCCATACGCCCCACAACTTCTAACTCATGGTTCATGCGCTTGATATAGACGGGTTTCTGTGCATCCTCACCATATCGCCAAAGCAATCCCTTTTCGACTAGGTAGCGCAGGTACTCCCCTTCCGAATAACCATTCGGCACGGGGAAACGTGGCAAGTGGTAGCCATCCGTTTCTAGGTTGACATCACACATCGAAGCAACCTTAGCAGTATTGCGCAATGCTTCATCGCGCATTTCGGTGGGCAACCAGTTGTAATGCACCCGAATGGCATGCTCCATCTCGTCTTGCGAGGTGAGATGATAACTAGCATCCGACATACGCAAACGATTCTGTTCATGTTTGAGCGTGCCGGTTTGAATACACAGCAAGGTATCGTGTGGATCATGATCCTCTTTGAGGACATAATGCACATCATTGGTTGCCAAGAATTGCACAGGGGTATGCCCGCTTTGGCGGTATTCCGCTAACCAACGGTTAACGGTGTTCAGTTCATCTATGTCATGGTATTGCAACTCAAGATAAAAATTATCAGCACCGAAGACTTCTTGATACCAACCGATTTGTTCACGTGCCAGATGGTCTTGACCGTGCATGATGCTTTGAGGAATTTGCGCCCCCAAGCATCCCGTCGTTGCAATCAGTCCTTCAGCATGTTGTGCCAAAAATTCGCGGTCAATACGTGGGTTATAGTAGTAACCACGTAGTTGTGCTTCACTGGTGATCTTCAGCAGGTTCTGATAGCCCGTTTGATTCTTGGCAATCAACAGCATGTGAAAGGCTTTTTTGTCCAGTTTAGAATCACGATCTTGCATGGTGCGTGGGGCAAGGTATGCCTCCACCCCAATGATCGGCTTAATCCCATTGTCCTTACAAGCGCGAAAGAAGTTCACCACCCCAAACATCGTCCCATGATCGGTGATAGCAAGCGATGGCATCTCTAATTCTTTGGCGCGTTTGACCAAGCGATTGACTTGGCTTAAGCCATCCAACAAAGAAAATTCTGTGTGTACATGCAAATGTACGAATCTATCATCAGCGGTCATTGCGTAAAGTTATCCATCCTCAAAGTGTCGGTTGTATGGATGAAAGCGTAGAGTGATCCCCTCATCAGTTGATGAGGGTACGCACACCTATTCAGTTTATCACAACTATGCAGACTGGTTACGAGGTTTTACGGATCAAACCGCCTACCAAGCGCGGCGGGCGAATCGCTCCGTAAAAAGGGACGAAGACTTTGTTGGATAGAGCGCGGTAAAATATTCAAGAGGCGTTCCAATAACCCACTACTGACGGTTATCAAGGTTGCCAGCATCAACAACCACGGCAACGCATTGAGCAACGTCACTGGAAAACCCGTATCACTGCGTTGAATGATAGAGGACATAGAGCGCAAGCCGGCAAACAAGTATGCACCGATTAGCACGCGCATAGGATGCCACCCACCAAAGATCACGATCGCCAAGGCAATCCAACCATCACCACGCATATTCGGTGGGGTAGACCAGCCGGGCTTCAAGTTGAGTGAATAGGCAGCACCAGCCAACCCCACCAACATTCCCCCCACTACGGTATAGACATAGCGCATTCGATTCACCTGAGTTCCACGCGCAAAAGCAGCTTCGGGGCGTTCCCCAATGGCGCGATGTGCCAAACCCGGCGACGTGCGAAAGAGCCAATACCACGTGCCGAATACCAAGATATAGCTGAAGTAGACGGTAGGATCATGGTCAAAGAAGATGTCACCAACAATTGGGATTGAGCCGAGAAAGGGCACAGGGAAATGGGGAATGACTAAGCCCGCTTCACGAGCGAAATCTTGTCCCCAGAATTGAGCAAGGCTGGCACACAATAACGTTAAGACAAAGCCCACCGCCACTTGATCTTGCTTCAATTCAATGTCTGCTACGACAATTATCAACGCTACCAATCCGCCCACCAACATAGCGCATAAGATGCCCAGCGCGAGGTTCTGTGTGAGGAAGCTCACCACGAAGGCAGTCATGGCAGCAAGAATGATACTGCCATCCAATGAGAGATTCACCACCCCCGCCCGTTCTGTGATGGTCTCCCCCATGCTTGCAATCACAAGAGGGGTGGCATTGCGTACTACCCCTGCCAGCAAGTTCAATAGTTCGTCATTCATGTGTTTAGCCTGTTTGCCTCATGCTCTCTATGCGCTTACGTAATCCGCTACTAAGCATCACCAACAAAACCAACAACCCTTGTAACACTTCCGCTAAAGAAGAATCCAATTGCATTCTGATTTTCAAGCGTGTGCTACCGAACATCACAGCAGCAAAGATGAATGTGATGAACGGAATCAATATCACTTGATGATTGACCAACAAGACCACCAAAATTGCCAAGAAGCCAATCCCCCCACTCACCAGAGGGCGCAGGGTATCAAAGGTGAAGAGGACGCGATATGCCCCTGCTATGCCGGCGAGGATGCCACAAATAGCGAAGGCAGAAAGCGAGATGCGCTCGGTGGGCACGCCCAACAACAGGGCACTACGCGCATTCTTACCCGTTGCTTTTAGCTCTAAGCCCCAACGTGATCCCCATAAAGCGACCGTCAAAACGATGAAGGACAACAACACCAATAGAATCAACGTTAAGTTGGTGGTGAAGGTTGAGCTAAACTCTGGAAGCAGGGCGTGTGGTGGAAAGGGTCCGGTATCAAGTGCGTTCCCACCCGCAGGAGACCAAAGGTTGGAAACTAGAAAGTTGGTGAAGACATTTGCCAGTGCGTTTAAGGCAACTCCACCAAAGATTTCATGTACCCCCAGTCGGGTTTTCAACAACCCTACTCCCACTGCCCAAAGCAATCCACCGAACATCGCACTGATGAAGGCAAGGGGAATGGTTACAATGCTTGGAGCATCCACGAACAATGCCACCCCACTGGCAAAGATCGCGCCGAACATCATCTGCCCTTCTACGCCGATATTCCACAACCCCGCGCGGAACGTCACCACCAAACCAAGTGAAGCGAGTGTGAACGGAATCCAAAAGTTGAAGACCCCAGCAAGGCGACTCAAATCACTAAAAGAGCCATCCCAAATTACCTGTACCACTTCGATTGGATTACGCCCAATGCCCACCAACAACAGGGCACTAATCGACAAGGACAAGATAATGGAGGCGATGACCGCCAAAAGTTGGATCAACACGACACGTGTTTTCATCCTATGCTCCCTCGTATGATTCAAACTGACCACCAATCATGCGCCCTAATTCTTCTACATTGGTTTGGCGAACGTTCGGCACTTCAACCATTTTGCCCGCGTAGAAGACAATGATGCGATCGCTGTAAGCAACCAGTTCATCTAAATCAGGGGAGCTAAAGACGATGCCCGCGCCAGTGTCACGCCGTGTCAACAGTTGTTGCCAAATCCAGCGTGCGCTGTCTACATCCAGTCCTCGCGTTGGATTCTCCAAAATGAGGGCAACAGGTTGTTGCGGTAGCAACGCCATCAGAACGCGCTGTTGGTTGCCCCCGGACAAGGCTTCGATGGGGTCATGACTTTTACCACGAATCTTATAATGTTCGATCTTATGGTTCATTTGTGTTTGTGCAACACTCCAATCAATGAACGGTTCAGACATGGCAAAAAGCGCAAAGTGTTCGGTCAAAGATAAACCCGCCACCAAGCCTTCTTCTACACGCCCCGCCGCACAAAAAGTCACACCGTCTTGTAGGTATGCCTTGTATGGATGGTGTGTCAGATCACGCCCATTAACGTGAACACGCCCCTCACGAAGGCGTTCTAACCCAACCAAGCCACGCAATACAAGCGACTGTCCACTTCCATCTAAGCCCGCAAAGCCAATCACTTCTCCAGCCCGTAGCGAAAGATTGACATTCGGCATCTCCAAGCGTTTATCAGCAAGGGTTGCCTCCGTCATCGTGATGACAGATGGTGCCTTCGTTAAATCTAGTTGAGCGCGTGTTTGTGGCTTCAGCACATCGCCAAACATCATCTGCACCAATTCATGGGTCGTTGCCGGCATTTCACGTTCCCCCACCACACGTCCACTACGCAACACCGCCACGCGATGACAAAGTTCCACCACATCTTCTAGTTTATGCGAGACAAATAAGACGATCATGCCTTCTTCATTGGCAAGATATTTGAGGGTATTGAATAGGGTAGTCTTTTGCTCGCTTGAGATTCCAGTGGTGGGTTCATCCAAGATGAGCGTTTTGACCCCTAATGCCAACAATCGAACGATCTCAAGTTGTTGGCGTTGGGCAATACTCAACGAACTAATCGGACGAAGGGGATCAAGGTCAAAACCAAAGCGCGTTGTATAGTTGCGTAAGTCGTGCAGGGCTTGGCGACGGTTCAAGATGGTTCGGTAGTTGGCACCGTACATGAAGTTTTCTAAAACCGTAAACGCCCCCACATCTAAGGGGTCTTGCTGAAGCATCCCAACCCCTTGAGCAATGGCAGCAAGAGGACCGTGATAGTCCACCACCTTACCATCTATGAGGATGTCACCCGATGAAGCAGGTTGAAAGCCGGAAAGAATTTTCATCAGGGTAGACTTACCTGCCCCATTCTCCCCCAAGATGCCAACTATCTGACCTTCATCAAATTTTAGGTGAATATCATTATTGGCATGAACTTTGCCAAAGTGTTTATGGATTCCGCATAGCTGAATATTCATCAGAAGAACTACTTTTCAAATCTAACATAAAGACAGGGGGAGCTACCTCTAGCGAGGCAACCCCACCCTGATTCATACAGTCATCGGAGCGAAGCAATCGCTTAGTTGGAACTTGCGCCCGTCATACCTTCCAATAATTGGGGCATGTACCAAATATTTTCTAGCGAAACCGCTTCCCCTTCTGCAGCCAGAGGGGTACCATCTTGGAAGTTCAAAGGACCTTGCCACAAAGAGATGGTGTCGGCATTGGCTTCATCACTTGCAAACGCACTCAACATTGCCTTGAATTCATCCATTTGTGCCACCATCTCTTCGGTCAAGGCAGTGCCATAAACGAAGCCAACAGCAGTCTTGGTATTGTCATTCATATCTTCCCAATAGGGATCGTTCCAATCCCAAGCGGCTTCCCATGTACCATCGGCTACAGCTTGGATGGTTTCAACGTATGCAGGACCCCAATTGAAGTAGGGAGTACCCAAGCAGGCATTGGGGGCAAGTTCGCATGCGCTTTCATAATCGTAAGGGATACCAAATACCGCTTCGCCTTGTTCTGCGCGTTGACCCGCAACAACAATCACTTCGGTGGTATCAATACCAGAGATTACCACATCAGCACCGCCATCAAAGAAGGTGTTGGTTTCTTCGGTAGGATCAAGTGTGACACCAGGGATATTGAACCAGAAACCAATCCATGTAACGGAAAATTCCAAATCATCGGGGTTCATTCCACGATAGTTCTCATAGCAGTAACGTGCGCCCAAGTAGGTAGAATTGACCAAGCGACGGGTTTCATCATTGATGAGCGGTCCAACATAACCGATTTTGCCGGTTTGGGTAGCAAGTGCAGCCGCACAACCATCCATCAACTTACCCCATTCCATCTTGCCCATGATGTTGCCAACATTCGCGGGGGCTTCACCAGTCAATACACCGTCGCCAGATACGTGAATGAAGGTGACTTCGGGATATGCCTTTGCTACTTCGTGGGTTTCTGCTTTGAAGTCATCTGATGTGGTGAAAACTACCGAAGCACCCGCATCAACAAATTCTGCTACCACATCTCCCAAGGTTGTTTCGGGTGAATCAGCAGGGTTGAGGCTTTCAAAGACGAGCATGGTTGCACCGAGTTGTTCTTCTACATAGGCACCCCCTTCAAAATGCGCTTGGCTCCAACCGCGATCAGTTTTAGGTCCGACGAGAACCATCCCAAAGGTGAGACCATCTTGTGCCATCGCTGGCGTAACGGAAACGATACCTAACAAACCAACCAACAAAATCAACATCCAACGTTTCATGGTGAATCTCCTCATAGATTGAGTGAACGATACAAGGCTATATTTTAACCAACAGTTAAAGAATACACAAAAAATCGTTTTAATCATTTGTAGGTTATTTTGAAATGATGATGTATAGCTTGAACAATTTGGCTATGTTGTTACGGTGAGAATGTGCTATGAAAAAGAGAAGCATTGGGATTGAATGACCAAGATTATTATCAACAACTTCTAAACAACTTTAGTAGATAGAGATAGTGTTATAATGCTTCTAGCAATCAAGGAAGCATAAGGAATGGGCAAGCATGCCAGAATTACCAGAAGTTGAAACGGTGGTGCGGGGCATCCGCCCATTATTGGTTGGGCGGTCTGTTCAAGCGGTATGGTGTGATCGTGAAAAACAGATCAAAGGAATGGGCATTAGCACCTTTCAAGATCGTATCCTGAACCAACAATTCGTCGATATTAACCGTCGCGCCAAATACATCGTCTGCGATCTCACGCATGATACCCTCATCATCCACCTCAAGATGACGGGGCGATTATATGTTTGTCAAACAGCTGATTGGAATGAGGCTGATCGGTGGGTACACCTTAAACTAGACTTAAGTGATGGAAGCCAATTACGCTTTTCGGATTCACGGCGGTTTGGGGAGATATACTTGGTGGCGGATAAAAGTAGCGTCTTAGATAGGTTGGGAGTAGAACCACTGAGTGAAGCGTTTAGTTTGCCTGTCTTCATGGAATATCTTCAGCAACGCCAGCGGATCATCAAGACCTTGTTGATGGATCAAACCTTCATTGCTGGCGTGGGGAACATCTACGCTGATGAATCCCTATTTAGGGCGAGAATCCATCCCCTACGCACTTCCAATACCCTAAGCGAGGCAGAGGCAACCGCCCTTTATCACCACATCAGAGCGGTATTACAAGAAGGGATTGAGCGTGAAGGTGCTAGTGTGAATTGGTATCGCACGGCGACAGGAGCGCGAGGAGGGATGCAACATCAGCTGGCGGTCTATAACCGTACTGACCAACCCTGCATCGTGTGTGGACATCCCATAAAGAAGATTACGATCTCACAACGTGGCACCCACTTTTGCCCACAGTGCCAAGTTCATCCAACACCATAGATAAAGAGGTCTTTTATAAATGCCCACTTCAACACCGGGAACTTTTTCAGATTTCTTTAGCCAATTGCCCTCTGAAGTTTTTGCATTGGGGTTTGTTTTCATTGGCGTTTTTGTAGTTTGTATCTTTTTAATCATCTTCCTGCGCTTGCGTCGCTTAGGCGGTTCAACACAACCCAATGCCCTAGAAATTGCGAACGAACAATTGGCGCGTGCCTTGTCATTAAGCCAGCCCCCCCAGCAAGCAAATGATGAGATGCCGGACTTAGACATGCTCTTGAGTTTAGATGCTCCGCGCCCTGCCCCCACACCAACACCGATAGCGAGTCCGTCCGTTGAATTAAGCGTGAGTCGTGATCCTAAAGGGCGGTTGATGGTTCAGCTGGGGCAAACGCTCATCCAAGAAGGAGAGTCCATTCCGCTTGAAACACAAATTAAACTAGAGGCATTGTTAGCAGAAATTAACCTACTGGCACATCCTGTTTCATCCTCGCAACCCCCTATAGAAATACTCCCCCAAGCTCCCTTGAATATGAGCATCAATCCATTTTTTGATTTTCTACCAATGGCAGAGGGACAGGATACGTCTTCACCCTTTGTATTGGATGAGCCTGTGACTGACCGTGACCCCACCCCAATTCCAGTAGGGGGCTATCCCAGCCAAAGCACCAAGACCAAATCCAGCGCGATCCTTCAAGAGAGCGATGTTGCCAGCCAGATTAACGCCATCCTTCAAAATCAACTAGGCAATCATCCCACCTACGGGGGAAGGTTCATTCACCTACGTGGTGGAGCAAGCGGCACTATTCGCATTCAAATTGACCAAGACTTCTACGAAAATGTGAAGGACATTCCTGACAAACAAATTCAATTGTTGATTGCCAAGGCTGTTAAAACATGGCAAACGCTCAATCAGACATAGGGTATGACGATAGGGTGTAATCCCACTGAACCGTCTGTTTCCATGCTAAACTTTGCTACTGGGTTAAGGGGATCGTGTGGAAACAAAACGGGGGACTGGGTACGAATTGCCCACTCTTGCCAATACCGTTTGCTCTCTAGGGTGTATAAGGGTTCAACATCAAAAGCAGTCATCCAGCCTAACCGCTGGAAGTGGACAGCATACGAAGCCATATCACACGCAAACAACGCAAATTCGCCCTTGCTCTCAAAAAGAATGCTCATGTGGGCGGGGGTGTGTCCGCGCGTCACCACACAGCGGATGCCACTCAATAATTCAGTATCTCCTTCAATCAAGCGCATCTGTCCACTTTGTACAAGGGGGTGATAATTGTTGGGATCATACGTGGCACGAGTTCGTTCGTTCGGGCGCATGGCATCTTCATATTCACGCTGTTGGGTGACATACTGCGCATTAGGGAAAGACGGCAACCATTGGCTATCAGCATCTTGACGCATATTGCCCCCAGCGTGGTCGGCATGCAGATGTGTGTTAATCACCCAATCCACAGAGCCAGCTCGCACACCCAAGCGTGCCAACCCACCCAATAACCCACCGTTAGGACGTTGCATGTGCAATCGTTCGATTGCCTTAACTGGGAGATGTTCTCCGTAACCTGTATCAATGAGGATGGTTTGATTGCCCGTTTTCACCAACAAACACACATAATGGGATACCACTAAGTTGAGTTGTTGTGGAGGGATGTAACGACTCCATAGGCTAAGGGGAACTAATCCAAACGGACCCCCACCATCTAACAAACAAACAGCATCATTCAACAAATAGATTTCTAAATCCCCTACGCGCAACATCCTTAGACCCTTTCGTATTGAAACGCGCTTAATGCCTGCTCAAAGTGGGTGACAAGCGCGTGACGTTCGGCATCATGCAAGAATGCAGATTGTGCCGCATGGAGAATATGTTGTTTAATATCGGCAAAACTAAAGGGCAATGAGAGCATAACATCAAGCAATTCAGTAGACATGGTAATATTGCTGATGAGGGTATCATCGGTATTGATGGTGGTCATGACCCCCGCACGATAGAGTTCCAACAGAGGATGATCGGTCAACTCTTTGACCACCCCACTATGGAGATTGCTAGTTGGGCACACCTCCAAGGCAATCCGCTTTTGGCAAACCCATTCAATCAGCGCGGGGTCTTCTATCATGCGTATGCCATGCCCCAAGCGATCGGCGCGTAAACTGAGCAGGGCATCCCGAACGCTATTTGCGCCCGCCCATTCACCTGCATGAACGGTAGTGAAGAAACCGTTTTCTTTAGCTAATCTAAAAATCGGCTCAAAAGGTTGGCAAGAGTATTGTTCCTCATTCCCCGCCAAATCAATCCCAACCACCCCAAAGCTACGATAACGCAGGGCAGTTTCTAAAACCTTACGCCCAATCTCTACACCTTCGTGCCGATTCATAGAGATGATAAGGTTCACTGTGATTCCAACCACTTGCGCGGTTTCGTGAACGGTTTCCACCACCCACGAAATCACTTCATCATAGGTACACTCTAGGACATTGCTAAGGGCGTGGGGAGTGAAGCGTAATTCCATATAACGCACATTGTCTTCAACAGCATCTAAGACAACTTCCTTAGCAATGCGTCGGATCGTTTCTGGAGAGTTATAGAACTGGCGAATAGTGGCGAATTTACCCAAGAACTGAGATGCACTAAAGGGTTGTCCATGCGTCATTTGAACATGTGGGCGAAGTTCCTCAATGGTTAGCTGGGCAAGTTCCCTATCATTTTGGCGAGCAATATCAACCAACGTTTCAAGGCGCATTGAACCTTCAAGGTGTCGATGAAGATCTATCTTGGGCATTTTATGAACAAGGTCTATCAGATTTTCCAACAATGTCACCCTCTTTTCATTGACCACTATCCACGTTCTGCAAACAACCAGCTCCAATATCGCCAAGCATACACCACCGCCACCGTTACACCTATTGAGGGGATGCCGTCGAACAAGCCAATCAGCCACCAATCTAGGTCTAGGTTAGCACCGCTCAAGACATATCCAATTCGTGCCAACCCACTGATCCCTACCAGAATCGCTCCAACCACCACCCCAATATAGTTGGGGGGCGCAACCGTCACCTGTCCCAAACGACGGCTCAACAACGCCAAGAGGATCATGGATACTGATAAGGCAAGGTAACTGATTCCTGCGATCATCTTATGCGTCCGTGCGCTTTGCCATCATAAGCCAATATAACCTAACCGCTAGAATCAATATACTTCCTCCACCTATTGCCCACAGCACATCTTTAACCAAACCATTGGCGAAGTTAGAACGACTGGCTTCCAAGATGAGCGCACCCCCAAACGCGAGGATGGGAATCAAAAAGCCCCAATGATAGAAAGTTCGAGTGGTGGAAGATTCATACAAGCGTGCCAATAACAGGTAAATCGTCAAGATCACACTAATCAAAAACCATAAGTATAGGGAGATTAACTGATGTACGGAGTCTAAGGTCATGATCTTCCCACAGGATGGGCAGACCAATCGCCTGCCCATCTTCTTATTTTAGTCTAGTTTGTCGCTTCGTTTGGACGGTCGGACTTATAATGGCATTGTTTATACTTCTTGCCACTACCACACCAACAAGGATCATTGCGCCCAATATCATGCTTCGCAGACTTGCGGACGGGTTGAGGCGTTGCATCCGCCACACTTTCACCAGCACGGACTGCCACCAATTGACGACGAGCGGGCATGCGTTGCTGAACATTCACACGGAATATCATCTGCCCTGCTTGCTCACGAATGCCTTCTTGTAACACCTGCCACATCTCAAAAGCAATACGCTTATATTCTACTACGGGATCACGCTGTGCCAACGATTGTGACCAGATTCCCTCGCGTAAAATATCCAAATCAGTGAGGTGGCGTTGCCAGTGGTTATCTATAGCAATGAGCATCACCTGACGTTCTGCCTGTTGCATGGCATCATGCCCTAGTTGCGCTTCTTTGTTTTGGTATGCCATGAGTAATGACTCATCCACAGCATGCTCAATCTGTTCAAGTGTCATCTCCGCCATAGCAACGGGGTTCAAGGTGGGAGGAACAGGCATGACAGTGAGCAATTGACGATACAAGCCATCGTAATCTATGGTATCAGATTCATCTAGGTGATTGTCCAAGATGTCTGCCAACATCTCACGCAAAATATCGAGATACTTTTCACGCCGAGCAACAGAATCTAACTCTAGCCATTCATAGCGTTGACGGTAAATGATTTGGCGTTGTTTGTTGACCACATCATCATATTCTAAAACCTTCTTGCGCACATCAAAGTTATGCCCTTCCATACGGATTTGCGCTTGTGAAAGCGTGCTGGTAATCACGCGCGATTCAATCGGCTCATCTTCTGGAACATTTGCCCAAGTCATCACCCCCTTCACGCGATCTCCACCGAAGCGACGCATCAAATCATCTTCCATGCTCAAGAAGAAGCGTGATTCGCCCGGATCGCCCTGCCGCCCAGCACGCCCACGTAACTGATTGTCAATGCGTCGTGCATCGTGGCGTTCCGTCCCCAAAACATACAACCCGCCCAGTGCCAAGATTTCCTCGCGCTCTTTGCTAGTGACAGTGAGGGCATTGGCAAGCGCGGCTTGCCATTCTTCGCGCGATAAGGTGGTGACATCCACCCCCCTGCGCCGTAGCGTTTCACGTGCCAAGCCTTCTGGGTTGCCTCCTAAGAGGATGTCCACCCCACGCCCCGCCATATTGGTAGCGATGGTGACAGCACCCTTGCGCCCTGCTTGAGCAATGATGATGGCTTCACGTTCATGTTGCTTGGCGTTGAGGACTTCATGCTCAATGCGAGCTTTTTTCAGGAAACTCGATAGACGTTGCGAGGTATCAATTGAAGCAGTACCCACGAGAACAGGTTGTCCCTTCTGTTGCCGTTCTTGAATATCCTTGACGACGGCGCGGAACTTCGCTTCTTCTGTGGCATAAACAAAATCAGGTTGGTCTAAGCGAACAATCGGCTTGTGTGTGGGAATGGTGACAACATCTAGGTTATAGATTTTCTCAAACTCTTCAGCTTCCGTTGCTGCTGTACCGGTCATACCGGCTAATTTTCGATACATACGGAAGAAGTTTTGGAAGGTGACGGTTGCCATCGTGACGTTTTCCCGTCGGATTTCTACTCCTTCTTTGGCTTCAATTGCTTGGTGTAGCCCCTCAGAGAAGCGACGACCCACCATCATGCGCCCAGTGAATTCATCTACAATGACCACCTGCTCATCTTGTACCACATATTCTTTATCACGGTGGAACAGTGCCCAAGCACGCAAGCAATTATCAAGGTAGGGAATCATCTCGGAATTTTCTGGGCTATAGAGTGCATCCACATTCAGTATTTTTTCGATCCGTTCCACCCCTGCTTCGGTCAAGAAGGCGATACGATCTTTAAGATCAATAACATAATCACCATCTGGATTTTCATTGTCGATGCTTTCCTGAGAACTAGGCTTAAGTCGGTTGACAATTTGGGTGAAGGTACGATAGTAGTCGGAAGGCTTCTCCGCTGGACCCGAAATAATTAACGGGGTACGCGCCTCATCAATGAGGATGTTATCCACCTCATCCACAATGGCAAAGTTCAAACCACGTTGTGCCATCTGTGAACGATCAAGAACCATGTTATCTCGCAGATAGTCAAAGCCCAATTCGTTATTCGTTCCATAGGTAATGTCAGTGGCATAGGCTTCTTGGCGCGAGCACGGGCGCAAATTCTGGTAGCGATCATCCTCTGATTCATAAGTGGGGTCATACACGAACGAAGCCAGATTTGGGTTTGCACCCATATTTTGAATCACCCCAGCGTTCAAGCCCAAGAAGTGATAGATCTGCCCCATCGTTTGCAAACCGACCTTGCTGAGGTAGTCGTTCGGGGTGATGATGTGAACCCCTTGCCCAGCCAGCGCGTTCAAGTAAACTGGGAGCGTAGCCACTAGGGTCTTCCCTTCCCCTGTGCGCATTTCAGCAATTTTGCCCTCGTGCAAGACCACCCCGCCGATGATTTGAACATCATGATGACGAAGCCCAATCGTGCGACGCGAAGCCTCTCGAACTAGGGCAAATGCTTCAACAAGCAAGTCTTCTAAAGTTTCGCCCTTAGCCAGTCGTTGTTTGAATTCATCGGTCTTTGTGCGTAGTTGTTGATCCGTTAAGGACTGCAAATGCGGTTCTTGTGCATTCACTGCCTCAACAATCGGGCGATACTTTTTAAGGGTGCGTTCAATTGGATCACCCAAAACCATCTTACGAAGCGTGTTAAACACCATACCGTTTCAACCAGTCCTTAACTGTAGAGAGCAAAAATACAGCACCCTGTGCCATTTGATGGGCATATCATAGCCATGTTAGATGCACATTAGAAAGCCTTTTTCATAACACAACTCTATGATGGGTGCGTTTATTCGTCAAACAACTCCCCTACGCTACGCCCTTCATGGGCACGGCGGATCACCTCAGCCAGCAACGGACCCACCGATAAAACATCCATGTTTGGCAGTCGCTTTTCCTCTGATACGGGCACGGTGTTGGTGGTAAAGATATGCTTCACATTGAGTTGTCGCAACCGTTCCACAGCATTCCCTGCCAATAGCGCATGAGTGAACGCAAGGTAAATGTCTTGTGCGCCGTGTTCTCGAAGAATGTTGACGGCATTGACGAGGCTTCCGCCGGTTAAAACTTCATCATCGACCAAGACCACGTTACATCCCGCCACATCCCCAATGAGCGACATCGCTTCAGAAGAACCATCGTTGCTGGTACGGCGTTTTTCAACAATGACCAAGCGCGATTCCAACAGCGAAGCCCACTCACGCCCCTCTTTAGCAAAGCCTAAATCGGTTGAGGCAATGACCAAGTTAGGGATATTCATCTCGCGGATGCGATCCGTCAATAAATAAACAGCACGCAACACGTCACCGGGAATATTGAAGAACCCTTGAATTTGACCAGAATGCAAGTCAATCGTCATGTAGCGGTCTGTCCCTGCAACTTCAATCATATTCGCCAGCATACGAGCGGTGATGGGCACACGCGGTTGATCTTTCTTGTCAGAACGTCCATACGCCATGTAGGGAAAAATAACATTGATGCGTTGGGCAGAGTCACGTTTGAGTGCATCAATCATGATGAGCATCTCAAAGATGTTATCGTGAACAGGGTCAGACATGGTTTGAACGAGATAGACATCTTGCCCACGCACACTTTCATCCAAACGGATGAAGATATTGCCATTCGCAAAAACACTGCGGGTGTACTTCCCTGGTTTGACGTTCTCATAACCCACTTGGTTCAAGTGTTGTGCAATCTCTGCCACCAGATCATGGCACGTACTACCAGCGAAAAGTTTAATGGTGTCGCTGTGCGTGAGGTTTGAATCTTGCGGTTGAAAATAGTTTCGAGTTCCGGCTATTTTATTGTCCATCTTGGGTAGCACTCCCTTAATACACTCATTGACGACCATCACAAATAAAGCTAGTGGTTTTGGATATGGGGCTATTGAGCCATCATCACATAGTTTATCAAAATACTTCAAGGGATGGGTATCTTCCATAGTGTTTGTGAAGAATTTCCTAAGTTGGATTCATATAAAACTTGTATAGTATCCCTATTCTCAGCAGATCAGGGGCACACATGCTCACTACCTGTCGCAATTTATGTTATTTTTATGGTGTTATACACTATAATCTTGGCAACCTAAGATGATTGAAAACGCCTCTATGCAAACTTCTATCCCCATTATCCGTCGCAAAGGGTTGCCGTGGCTGGTGCAATCCGTGTTACAAAGCATCACTGTTGCGGTGACATTCATCGGAATTGTATTGACGATCGTTTATCTTGTTGCCAGCTTACAATGGTTATTCACCCCCTTTCCCGGCTTCACCATGGCTTACACACTGACGGTAGATGGGACATCCCCGTTTAGCGATCAAGGTTGGAACGGGTTAAAGATGGGTGTACAACGCCTTGACCACCTCACCCATCTGAATGGTGAATTGCTCACGGAAGACCCTACCGAGTATGCACAAGCACGCGCCCGCTATAAGGCGATCCTAGCCGACCATGAGATTGGCGACAGCCTTCGCTTCACGTTTGAGCGTGCGCTCCCCTTAGAAGCGATTACAAGTGAAACACTCAGTTGTAGTGCCCTCACGGCATCCACCTCTCGCTGTGAAGTGGTCATAACGTTACAACGCATTCCGATTGTGGATTACTTGGCATTCTTTGTATTTCCATTTCTCTCTGGGAGCATTGCCGTAGCGGTTGGTGCTTTCTTATTGGTCGCTCGCCCAAATCAACCAATTGCCCTATTGACTGTTCTGTTTTGTGTATCGCTGGGCATCTTCATCAACGGTCTGTTCAACAATAGTTCCTCCCATATTTTTGTGCCCGCGTGGTATATTGCTACGGCAATTGGAGGGATGGTCTCCTTTCAAATTGCCCTAACCTTCCCCAATCGCTCCACGCTTGCCTATCGCTACCCATTCCTGCTGTATTTGCCCATTGGGTTTGGCATGGTCTTGATAATCTACAGCGTCTATCGCCATTACACTTTAACCGTGCCAACACAGTTTCCTTCCATCTGGATTCCCATCGTCTATACCGCGCTGGCAAGCCTAGCAGCAAACTTCTTCAGTTTGCTATACCGTCGTAACTTCTCCATTTCACACACGCAACATGACCAAATCAACACCGCGTTAATCGGGGTGAGTATTTCTGGCGTGCCTGCTTTGGTGTGGTTCATCGGTTCTATCTTACAGGGCTTCGGGATTCATACGCTTGACTTCATCAATAGCGCGATGATTATGCCCTTGCAAGTAACGTTACCCATCAGCATGGCTTATGCCATTTTGCAGTATCGCACGCTCAACACTGATCGCCTGTTGAATAGCACCTTGGCGTATAGTGCCATGCTCATTTTGTTGATATTGGGCTATGCCATGATGGTCTTGGGGATCAATCTATTCTTGGTGGATAAACTCCCCTTTGATAATCCGATCTTCTTGGCAATCGCTGTTTTCGCGGTTGCGTTGCTTCTATCCCCCTTACGACATCGCATTCAAACTGGCTTAGACCGAATGTTTTTTCGTGAGCGACAGAACTATCAAAGCTACCTAGAGAAGTTCAATCAAAGTCTTTCAGTAGAACGCCAATACGATGAGATCATTCGCTTGTATGTGGAGGGTGTATCAGAAATCCTGAATCCACGTAGCATCTTTGTTTTCCTACCAGAAAGCACACGACACAAACAAACCTTTGTTTCCCATCATCACTCCCGCCCCAATACCGATTTACGCTTTGTTGGAACGCATAGCTTGATTCCATTCTTGCTGAAGCGTCCAGATAATGTGGTGGTCTTAACCAAGCATGAAGCATGGGCTAGTGAGTTGGTGGATCATTGGCAATACTTTGAATTGCTTGATGCACAAGTCATCAGTTCTATTCGTTTTAGTGATGTGTTGGGTGGCTTCACCCTGATTGGTAAACCTTCCGCAAGTTCTTCTACTTATAGCTATGAGCAAATTCGCTTCTTTGAAAACCTCACCAAACAGATTGCGGTGGCTGTGGAGCGTTCACAAGCTGTTGAATCGCTGGAGCGGCGGGTGCAAGAGTTGAGCGTGTTACGGCAAATTAGTGAGGCGGTGAACTACACCATTGAGTTCAACGACCTGTTAGAGTTGCTCAATTCACAAACACAAAAGATTCTGCGTGCCCCTTATTTCTACATCGCGCTGATGGATCATAGCACCGAGCAGATGTTCTATGCGTACTTTGTAGAAAAAGATGAGCGTCTAAGCGAGTTGGAGAATATCCGCTGGGATAATAACCGCAACCTATTCTATGAGGTGGTTCGCACGGAACAGCTTTTACGGGTAGCCAACTATCAAGAGTGGCTTGAAGAGCAGGGCTATCAACCCCAATCTGTGAATCCATCCGTGCGAGCGTGGATGGGTATTCCGCTGATCGCCGGTCAATCTCGGCTAGGGGTAATGGCGATTGCATCAGATGATAATTCGTTCAGTTATACCGATGAGCATAGCCTGATCTACCGCGACTTAGGGTCTTTAACCGCGACCTTGCTTGATAAAGCACGCCTCTTTGAAGAAACCAAACTACTAGCGCGACAATTACGTGCCCTCAATGACATCAGCAGACAGTTACAAACCCAACGCAAAGTAGAACCGCTGTTAGAGATGATTACTTCCAGTGCGGTCAACATCTCTAATGCGGAAGCAGGGTCGTTGTTGTTGGTTGATGAAGATGGACAAAAAGAGGAATTGGTCTTTAAGTATGTGGTGGGCGGTTCTGGCACAAACTTAATCGGACGGAGAATCCCTGTCGGTCATGGGTTGGTTGGTGAAGTGGGCGTGAAGGGTATCTCTATTGTGGTGAACAACCCAGCACAAGATGCACGTTGGCAAGGAGAAATCTCTGGGGAATTTAGGACGGAATCGGTGTTGGCAGTTCCGCTCAAGATTGAAAACAAGGTGATCGGTGTATTGGAAATCTTGAATAAACGTCGCGGTAAGTATGAACAACGCGATATTGAGGTACTAGAAACCTTTGCTGCCCAAGCCGCCATTGCCATTGAGAATACACGCCTCTACCAACAGACGGATAAGCAACTAGAAGCGCGTGTAAAAGAGCTAGAGGCACTTGAACGTATTGACGTGGAGATCAACCGAACGCTCAACCTGAATGACATTGCCGACATCACCATGCGCTGGGCAATCGAAAATACCGGCGCAAGCGCGGGTGTGCTGGGCTTCGTCAATAGTAGCGGGAGCGATCTATATTTAGAAGTTTCAGCACGATATGGCTATGAAACAGAGGACTTCCCTTTTGGAGCGCATAACTTCCACTGGACGCTAGAGCGTGGCATCGTGCGACGCACCCTGCGTACTCGTCAGTCTGAGCTGGCGGTTGACCTCAAAATGGATCCAGACTATATCCCCAGTCTACGCAACGCCAATAGCCAAATCACCATTCCCATGCTATCCGGTGGCGAGACGACCGCGCTCTTGGTGCTAGAGAAAAATACCCTCCCCCCCTTGAACTTCAATGACTTGGCGTTTGTCCAGCGTTTAGCGGAACATGCTTCTATCGCCTTAGACAATGGGCGACTTGTGCAAGAATTGAATCGCGCCAATGACTCTAAGGGACAATTCGTTGCCTTTGTGGCGCATGAGTTAAAGAACCCCCTCACCAGTGTGAGAGGCTCGGTGGACTTGCTACGGCGTGGATTTGTGGGAGCAGTGACTGAAAAACAAGTTCACCAGTTGAATGTCATTTTAGCCAATGCCGAGCGCATGAAAGTTATCATTAATGACCTGCGCGACTTTGAGGCGATGAATAACAACAAGTTGAAGATTAATGTTGCCCCGATGGACTTCCGCGAAGCACTGACGGAAACGCTTCATTCCAGCATTCAAGGGATTGAGGAAAAACAACAAACGCTCATCCAAAATATTCCCGATGTGTTGCCACTCATCATGGGAGACAAAACACGCCTGATTCAAATCCTGACGAACTTTGTATCCAATGCCAACAAGTATAGCCCAGAAGGTGCAACCATCACCATTCAGATCCGCCCCATCCACCTTGACCGCCCACGTTATCCCAAGTCCTTCTTAGAGATCAGCGTGGCAGACACAGGCATTGGCATGAATCAAGAAGACTTAGACGGGTTGTTCAAGCCATATTTTAGAAGTAGGAATGAATTGGCACAAGAACAATCGGGGACGGGCTTGGGGTTGGCAATCACCAAAAGCCTGATTCTTTCGCACGGGGGGGACGTTTGGGTGACAAGCGAGATAGGAAAAGGGACAACCTTCTTCTTCACCGTACCGCTTGAAGATCAGCCGATGAACTAGGTTTTATCGGGCTGTAACCGACGATGACGGCTACAGCCCAAGAACCTGACTAGCTAAGGTGAGGTGCCAATTGGCTAAGAATTTTTGCTTTGGCTTGCATGCCGGTGATGCGAGCGACGGGTTCACCCTTCTTGAACAAGATGAGCGTTGGGATACCGATGATGCCAAAGTTCATCATCAAATCTTGATTTTTGTCTGCGTCAAGTTTGCCAACCTTCAAGGTGCCGGCATAATCATTAGCGATCTCATCCACAATCGGAGCAATCATCTTACAAGGACCGCACCATTCTGCCCAGAAATCAACTAGAACCGGCAAATCAGAAGCCTTCACTTCTTTATCGAAATTTTCAGCAGTTACTTCAAAGGTTTTTTCACCCATTTGAACAGCACTCCTCATGGATTTTGACTAGAATAACTCGTGATGGTATCATGCACTGTATTGAACAACCATACTTTGCATTGATATTTATAAGATGTCAGACAGACTAGAACTGCCAGAACTTACCAAACGGCAAGAAGAAATTCTTTCTTTAGTGGTACAAACTTACATCAATCACCCTGAACCTGTCAGCAGTAAGTTCCTCAAAGAAACATACCAGCTTTCCTATAGCCCCGCCACCATTCGCAATGAATTGATGGTCTTGGATGAGAAGAACTATCTATATGCGCCACACACATCAGCAGGACGGATTCCCACCGATCAAGGATTCCGATACTATGTGAAGTATCGCATGGCGTTTGATTCATTAAGCCAATCAGAAAAACGCTATATCTCTACACAACTACAAGCCCTACCGCTTGCCATCGAAAAATGGATGCGAATGGCAACCCAACAGCTGACACGCACGCTACGCACCGCCTCCATCATTACCTATCCCATCGCCGAGACAAACCGCTTCAAACACCTAGAGTTGATTTCTATACAGGGGCGATTATGTTTGATGGTCTTGGTTTTGCAAGCCGGCTCGGTGCATCAACAGATGTTGACGTTGGCGGATCCCCTCTCACAAGAGAGCCTCTCGATGGCGGCAAATCGTATCAACAGCATGTGTGCTAACTTAAATGCCAACGATACCCGCCGAAAGGGTTTTCAGTTGGGTGTATTTGAACAAGAGGTTTGTAGCCTAGTTGCAGATTTAATGGACGGCGCAAACGATCTTTCTCATACGATCTTTCGAGATGGCTTGAGCGAGATGCTACCGAGTTTTCATGAAACACAAGGTGCACAACAGGCGATCCGTTTGTTTGAAGAGAATAAAATTCTCTCAATTATCATCAATGAATTTTCCAATATCAACATCAACACCGTTGAGGTCGTAATCGCTGGGGAAGGCAAATGGGAGGAGATGAGTCACCTTTCTATGGTGCTGAGTCGTTATGGGATTCCCAGCAAGGCAAGCGGAGCGTTGGGCATTTTAGGTCCAGTTCATCTGGATTATGAGCGTGCTGTTAGCACGGTACGATATGTGGGGGAACTTATCACCCAGATGCTCCATGAGCTATATCAAACCAACAACGACACCGACGAAACCGAGTCCCCTGATTGGTAATTGTTGATACGCTTCTATAATCCTTCTTGCACAAATCTATCATTCCCCGTCTATCATCAAGGGCAGTTGATGAAGCTGAGTCTGACCGCGTAGCAACCAGTAGAATTTTAACGCAATTCTATTACACGGCAACTAAAATGCTATCAAGGCAGTCGTTATAATACGCTTCTGAAGTTGTATATTCGTCTACGTTGGAGGAAACGCATTGAATACAGAAAGTATGAACCCAACCGCAGAATCGCAAGAAACATCACAAACGGTTTCGGATCATGCAACCCCTGCTGATGAAGCAGCGACCGATTCTGGCGAATTGCCGTCGTCAGAAAATCATCACGAAGCCAACAGCGTAACTAGTGAGGACAAAGTGCATACCACTAACGACACCCAACCCACTGCGGAACAAACACAAGCCACAGAAACTTTCACTGATCTTGAAGCTCTTGCCCTTGAAGCAAAGCGCAACAAAGAAGGTTGGCAACGTTCTCTTGCAGAGTTCAATAACTACAAGAAGCGTGTTGAGCGCGAGAAGATAGAAAGTTTTGATTCCGCCTCATTGGACATCATCAAACAACTCTTGCCCATCATTGACGATTTCCAACGGGCTTTCGATAACATTCCCGAAGGATTGAAAGACCACGCATGGGTGACAGGCACTGCCAGTATTGGCAAGAAGTTCGACAAGATTTTAGAAGCACATCAAGTTGAACGTGTTGATCCTACTGGGCAACCCTTTAATCCCGAAAAGCATCAGGCACTTGGAATTGATCCTGAGGCAACTGTAGAGAGTGGCTTCATCAGCCAAACGCTACAAGCCGGCTACGTTAAAGGGGATAAAGTTATCCGCCCCGCCCTTGTGCGTGTGGCTGAATAGTTTCGTTTTCATCAACTCGTAACGCATACCCAAACACAATAAAGGAAAAGAACATGGGACGTATTATCGGTATTGATCTTGGAACCACCAACTCAGTCATTGCAGTGATGGAGGGTGGCGAACCTGTCGTGATTCCTTCTTCAGAAGGCGGACGCACGATTCCATCCGTAGTGGCAACTGACGCCAAAACAGGCGAACGTCGCGTAGGAAAGGTTGCACGTAACCAAGCGGTTGTGAATGCAGACAACACCATTTTCTCTGCAAAGCGTTTTATGGGGCGTAAATACAGCGACCGTCAAGTTCAAGAAGCCATCAAGGTTGTGCCCTACAAAGTTGCTTCTGCTCCCAATGGCGATGTACAGATTGTCATGGGGGGGCGCACCTATAGCCCGCCGGAAATCTCCGCCATGATTTTGCAGAAGATCAAGGCAGATGCAGAAGCCTATCTAGGGGAGACTGTTGACCAAGCGGTCATCACTGTGCCAGCCTACTTCAATGATACCCAACGCAACGCCACCAAAGACGCGGGTAAAATCGCCGGGTTGGAAGTCTTGCGCATCATCAACGAACCCACTGCTGCCAGCCTTGCTTATGGGCTAGACAACAAGCGCAATGAAGTCATTGCGGTTTATGACTTGGGCGGGGGCACATTTGATGTTTCCATCCTTGAAGTGGGAGATGGTGTATTTGAAGTTCGTAGCACCAACGGGGATACCTTCCTTGGTGGGGACAACTTCGACGAACGCATCATCAACTGGATTGCGGATGAGTTCCAACGGGAAAGCGGTATTGACCTGCGTCAAGATCGTCAGGCATTACAACGCCTGAAGGAAGAAGCGGAAAAGGCAAAGATCGTCTTGTCTTCTACCACCTCCACCGACATTAACCTACCCTTCATCACCGCAGATGCCAGCGGTCCCAAGCACCTTAACATGACCTTGAGCCGTGCTAAGTTGGAAGACTTGGTTGGTGATTTGGTGACACGCACCATCAAGCCAATTGAGTTGGCTCTTAAAGATGCTGACCTCAGCAAGACTGAAATTGACCAAATCGTCTTGGTTGGTGGGATGACCCGTATGCCCGCCATCATCGAAGCGGTCAAGAAATTCTTTGGCAAAGAACCCCACAAAGGTGTCAATCCTGATGAAGTTGTGGCACTTGGTGCTGCTATTCAAGCAGGCGTATTGGCTGGGGATGTCAAGGACATCTTGCTCTTAGATGTCACCCCCCTCAGCTTGGGTGTAGAAACATTGGGCGGGATTGCCAACACGATCATTGAACGCAATACCACCATCCCCACACGCAAGAGCCAAGTGTACTCCACCGCTGCGGATAACCAAACCCAAGTAGAAATCCATGTGGTACAAGGTGAACGCAAGATGGCATCGGATAACAAGTCACTCGGTAAGTTCATCTTGGACGGGATTCCCCCTGCACCACGTGGCGTGCCCCAAGTTGAGGTGACGTTTGACATTGATGCAAACGGCATCTTGAACGTGAGCGCACAAGATAAAGCAAGCGGTCGTGAACAAAAGATCACCATCACCGCCGGCAGTGGTTTGTCTGATGCTGAAATCGAAAAGATGGTAGAAGAAGCAAAGAAGTTTGCAACAGAAGATGCCAAGAAGAAAGAAGTTGCCGAAGTGATGAATACGGCAGATTCAACCATCTTCACCGCAGAAAAGTTGTTGCGTGATTTCAGTGATAAGCTCGCCGACAAAGACAAGGCACGTACAACCGAGTTGATTGCGGCGGTCAATACAGCGAAAAGCGGTGGCAACATGGAAACGATCAAGCATGCCACTGACGAACTTAGCACACACATTCAGGGCTTAGGAGCTGCCATGTATCAACAAGGCGATTCTTCTGCCCCTGCTGGCGCGGGCAAGGATGAAGACGTAGTTGATGCGGAATATACCGAAGCCTAAGTTGATCTGAAGTTGAGATTTTTCACTGCGTGGGTATATTTCGTGCCCACGCAGTTTTCATTTTATTGGATGTAGCATACACTTTGTTCATAAGCATGATACAATCAGTGAGAATAACAGATGGCGAAAGATTACTACGATGTACTAGGCGTATCCCGAAACGCCTCCAAGAATGAAGTCCGACAAGCCTATCGCAACCTTGCCCGCAAATATCATCCTGATGTGAGCAAAGAAGCAGATGCAGAAGAGAAGTTCAAAGAGTTGAACGAAGCCTACGAAGTGATTGGCGATGATGACAAGCGGGCGCGTTATGATCGCTTTGGTCACGCTGGCGTGGGTGCAACCGGCACTGGAAACGTTGGTGGGGTTGGCTTTGAAGATATTTTTGAGGAATTCTTCAACAACTTTGGGGGGGTACGTTCTGGCGGAGGTCAACGCCGAGGACCTAGACCGGGCGCAGATCGTCGTGTAGATGTCACCATCAAGTTTGAGGATTCCATTTTTGGTGTCGATCAAGAAGTAGAGTATGAGCGACTAGAAACGTGCGAGACGTGTCAAGGGTTTGGCACGGCGGAAGGCTCTCATGCCAACACCTGTAACACATGTGGCGGACGCGGTGAAGTTCAAAGCGTGCAACAAACCTTCTTAGGAACGATGGTGCGTTCTTCCACTTGCCCAACCTGTAGCGGTTCAGGGACGATTATCACCAATCCATGTAAAAGTTGTAGCGGTAGTGGACGGCTTCGTAAGCGCGTGAAGCGCATTGTTCAAATTCCGCCCGGCGTGCGCGAGGGGCTACAGATTCAGGTGCGTGGCGGAGGAGATGTCGGTGAATCGGTTGATGCCATTGTGGGCAATCTATATGTGGTTGTACATGTCATGGAACATGAATACTTCAAACGACGTGAGAATGACATCATCCTTGATCTAGCCATCAACATCCCACAAGCCACACTAGGGGATAAAGTGGTTGTGCCCACTGTAGAAGGCAATCTTGAGTTGAACATTCCAGCCGGCACGCAGACCGGTAAAGTCTTCCGTTTGCGCGGGCGGGGTGCGCCTCGCTTACGTAGCGATGGAAGTAGTGTTGGGCGTGGAGATCAATTGGTGTACATCACCGTAGAGATTCCCACCACTATCACGCCACAACAACGAGCATTGTTTGAAGAGTTGGCAAAGACAATGGGGAATGATGTTCAACCTCAACCGAACGGTGCAGGACGTGGTTTCTTTGATCGAGTCATGACCTTCTTCGGCAATGAAACCAACTAAACAGGAGACCGCTATGTCTTGGACAGAAATTGCCGTTCGGATTCCAGTGGCACTTGTTGATACCGTGTATGCAATTTTTGAAGCGCATTGTCATCAAGGCGTAGCGGTTGAGCATGATCCTTTCCCACCCGATTCTGTTGATGAAACGGATGTTGTTTATCCAAGCCATGTCACGGTATTGGGCTATATTTCCAACCTCAAAGAGACTGATAGCCCCCTACAACAGATCGCCCAAGAGTTGGCGCAGGTAGGAGCAGACCTCCCCAAGGTGCGTCAAGTCTTTGAAGAGGACTGGGCAGACGCTTGGAAGAAACACTATCACACCACACGGATTGGTCAACGGGTTATCATCCGCCCTGTGTGGGAAAGCTATGAGCTACAAGCGAATGAGATAGAGATCATCTTAGATCCGGGAATGGCGTTCGGCACAGGCACACATGCCACCACCCAACTCTGCTTAATGGCACTTGAGGAGCACGCACTCTCTGGGAAAACCGTTGTAGACTTGGGTTGTGGATCTGGCATCTTGTCGATTCTTGCCCATCATCTGGATGCAGAACACGTCCTAGCGGTAGACATTGATCCAGTTGCCACTGCTGTCACCCAAGAGAATCTTATACTGAATCAGGTTGGTCATGGTGTCGAAGTAGTCACAGGAAGCCTAGCAGAAATTTTAGCGATGGGCGCAACCTACGATGTGGCGGTTGTGAACATCCTAGCACGAATCATCTTGTTACTTTGTGAAGAGGGCATGGAGCGCGTTGTTAAACCAAACGGGATTGCCATCTTCAGTGGGATCATTCGGTCACAAGAACACGCCGTGCGTGAGGCACTCGCTAGGATTGGGCTATTGACGCAAAACGTGCGCTATCAAGGGGATTGGGTGGCAATTGAAACCATCCGTTCATAGGGAAGTCTCACCTAGAATTTATCTGTAGGCTATCTCATGACCGATATAATGATAGGCAATTTGAACCTAGACGAGCATAACTAGCATGGTCAATGCAACACTAAACGGACAAGAGAAATACGAGTACGTCAAAGGGATGTTCGGTCGAATTGCCGAAACATACGATCTCATCAATTTTTTGATGACCGCTGGGCAGGATAGCGCGTGGCGACGCTTCGTGATTGAACGCGCCAACCTGACCACAAATAGCACCGTATTAGATATTGCCAGCGGTACAGGCGATATTGCCTTTGAGGCAGTTCGTCAAGTTCCCAGCGTGCAGGCAATTGCCGCTGATTTTGCTTTGCCCATGATGCACGTTGGACAACAGCGAGAGATGGGCAACAAGGTGGCTTGGTCGGGGGCAGATGCAATGAACTTGCCCTTTGATACAGATACCTTCGACGCTGTGACAGCGGGTTACTTGTTGCGTAATGTACCCGACATCCCCAAAGCTCTACAAGAAATTCATCGTGTGTTGCGTCCCGGTGGGCGTTTCGTAGTCTTGGATAGCTCCCCTCCCCCACCCAGCTTGATCCGCCCGTTCATCAACATCCACCTACACTATGTCATTCCGACATTGGGCGGGATCATCAGCGGGCAACAGGACGCATATCAATACTTACCACAATCCACCCAGTTATTCAAAACACCCCAAGAGTTGGTCAAACTCATTGAAAGTGTTGGATTCCATCAGGTGGATTTCAAAACGTTTATGTTCGGCACAATCGCCATCCACTGGGCAGAGAAGCCCCGTTAGGGTGCGGTAGCGTGTTTATCTAATTGGTATAGCCCAATCGGCGAGCTATGCTGATAGGGGCGGTCAAATGCTTGTAACAAGGTGACTGCCCCTATCTCCTCCAACATGGCAGGCGTTGCCCCAATTTCCCCCTGTTGTTCCGTCAACACATAAACGCGCCCATAGTGTTGTAGCTCACTATCCATCAACGCTAATGCAGGGGCATCCGCGCAAGTCAATACGATACCCTCCACAGCATAGAAGTTCGCCCGTCGGCAACTCGGCGGAAACATACTGGCAATGATGGGATAGGGGGCATCCACCAAAGTGGGCAAGGCTTCCATTGCCTCGCGTAGACCATAGCCTGAACTGTGAGAGGAGAAAAATTCTTGCTGGACAATCAGAGGGACTTTAGCTTGGGTGGGATTACTCAACAAGTGGAGCATGAAATTCCCTCCCATGATGACACACGCCATCACGAAAACCCCATACCCCACGTACAGCGGAATCACAACGGGTAGCCGTCTTAGGATTAAACTCCACCCAACCGCCACCATCACCCAAATCAAGGGAAATGTCACCACGAAATGGCGAGGATAAATGACTTTACTCACGGCAATCATCACGAACAAGGGCAACAGGACAGCAAGCAGAATCAAGCGTTGCTCCCTACTTCCCAAGACAATCACAGCGCACAGCCCCACCCCCAACAGGGCAATCCCTACCCATGCCCATTCCCCAAAGCCATTTAGCTGTTGCCAAAATCGAACAAGGTTACTCCATGCCAGCGCACTTCCGCTGAGGGTGG
Organism: Phototrophicaceae bacterium; assembly: GCA_049318945.1. Lineage (GTDB taxonomy): Bacteria > Chloroflexota > Anaerolineae > Aggregatilineales > Phototrophicaceae > CAIRDJ01. The sequence continues at coordinate 84,595 of JBMOEO010000001.1, forward strand.
GCACGCTTTGCCCACCGATGCCAACCCACTCTAGGGCAACATGAAAGAAGTCTTCACCCTTCAACCAGACATACAACATGGGGGGGATGAAGCCAACCAAGACTAGCCCCGCAACAATCACCAACTCTTGAACGCGCTGGACAATCGGTTGGTGGTTCACCACCAGCATGATGAGGGCGAGGGTTAAGCAATAAGGGGCAGCAGTAAACTTGAAAAGGATGGCTATGGATAATGTCAAGCCACTTAAGATCACGGCTACGAATCGCCGATCTTGTGCCTGCATGCGTGCAAACAGAATGGCAAGCGTCACCCATGCAGCGGCTTGGGCATCACTCTGGCTGATGCGTTCGTAGAATAGTAAGTAGGGAGTCATCAGCCATAATACCCCCACCCCCCACGCGGCACTTTCCCCTCCAAGCATACGCGCCAAGCGAAGCGCACCCGCATAACCCAACATAACCACAAAAACCGTAGCAATGCGGGCAACGAATATCGGGCTAGTTTGCGGAAAGAAAAGGGCAATCAACCAATGATTGATGATCTTACCATCGTTGATTTGCCAGAAGGGATGACCATTCCACACTTCAACCGCACGGGTGAGGTGAAGGGCTTCGTCCATGTGAAGGGGTAGTACAGTGAGGTTTATGAGGCGACTAGAAAACATCCCCAACAAAAACAGGCAAAACACCCACAACCTTAAGGAAACACCAAAAGGTATGTATTTGAAAGATTTCAAAACAACGCCAGCTTTTGTTCAACAAGTACAGTGATTATTCAGGAACACCATCTTTGAAACGATAGGTGATGCGCCCACGAGACATATCGTACTCGCTTAATTCCACACGGACACGATCGCCCAGAAGAATCCTAATATAAAACTTACGCATTTTTCCTGATAAATAAGCCAATACACGATGCCCGTTATCAAGTTCAACCATGAATTGTGTGTTGGGCAATGCTTCCACAATCTTACCATCTAGTTCAATTTTGTTATCGTTCTTTGCCATATCCCTCCTTTAGGGTTGGACGCTTATTTTATAGACTACATAATGAAAGCCCGCTATCGCATGTGACAGCGGGGAAATTACAAGAATCAATTTAGCGAACGTATGTCTTACGTTGGCGACGACGTGCCCGTCGGATTGCCTTCTTCTTTTCGATACGGTTCAGCTCGCTCTTAGAAATGTGCCAGCGTTTACGACGTACTGTACTCAGTACACCACTATTGGTGACACGCTTACGAAAACGGCGCAAAAGCGATTCTTGGGATTCGTTTGGTTTTAGTTTTACTGTTGCCATTGTGTCCTACTCACCTCCTCCCTAAGTTAGATTTTGAAAACAACTGCGCTACACGTTTAGATGTAGCGCAGGGTTTTATCAAGAAACCGAACGTTGATTATACCGTTGCCAATTCAACAGGGCTAGTGTCAGATTCCATCACACTTTCAGGGGTGGTGGTGTTCAAGTCACGGATGCTCAAACCTAACCGTTGCTTCTCAACTTCAATGCTAATGATGCGCATCATCAAGACTTGACCAACAGCCACAATCTCTGACGGGTCATTCACCATCGTGTTAGCCAATTGGCTAATGTGTAACAACGCCTCAACACCCGGCTCTAAAGTGACAAAAGCACCATACTTAGAAAGGCGTGTGATCTTTCCTTCAATCATTTGACCAACGTGATAGCGGTCTTCAACCTCTGCCCATGGGTTGGGTTGCAAACGCTTGAGGCTTAAGCCAATGCGCTTGCCATCTTGGTCTAGGCGCAAGACATAGACTTGTACCTTTTGACCAACCGTCACCACATCAGCGGGGTTTTGAACACGATGCCAAGCCAATTCAGAAATGTGAATCAAGCCATCCGCTCCGCCTAAATCGACAAACGCGCCAAAGTCTCGTAAGCCACTGATAACCCCATCCAAGACATCCCCTTCTGCCAAGTTAGAAAGCAACAGGTCTTTGCGTGCCTCGCGGTTGTTCCGTTGTGCCTCACGTTGGCTGAATACCAAACGGCGACGCTTATGATTTACTTCAATCACTTTGGTATTGATCGTTTTGCCAACCATGTCTTTGAGGAAGTCAAAACGTTTTTCATCATCTAAACCTCTGGGGAGATCTGCCACGTGACTAGCAGGGATAAAGCCACGCAGATTTCCAAATAAAACAATCAACCCCCCTTTGTTGGCATCAGCAACTTTAGTTGCCCAAACTTCTTCAGTTTCAATTAGCCGTTGGGCGTGTTTCCAATCTTCGTTCTGCTGGGCTTGTGCAATAGAAAGAACCAAGTTGCCATCGTCGTCTTCAACTTTGATAATGGATACATCAATGATCTGCCCAACTTCAAATTGTGGAGGGGGGTCTAACCGTTCCAGATCACGGCGTGGAACGATGCCATCCCGCATTAAATTGACATCAACAATAAGCCCTTGATTGTCAATCGCCAAGATTACCCCTTCGATAATGTCACCACGTTCTACTTTGGTGTTATCAAAAGTGGCATCAAGCAAAGCGGCAAAATCAAGTTCAGAGGAAAAGGTGTCTAAACCAGTTAGTGCGTGCATAAAGGAATTACTAAGTCCCCCCAGAATGGGCTACTACATACCTGAATTGAGGTGTTAGGCGCAAAAGAGGCGCGGGATATTAGAGGATACTCACGCGCCACATACCTAGTCGCGTGAGATTATATCCTCAAGGTAAAAAAGTGTCAACAATATAGAAGCAGTTTACTCAGGCAGATTGTCATTTGCTGGCGGGGTTGCAGGGTCTGTTGTTGATCCTGCCTCAGCATTCTCTTCCTGTTCGTCCGTGCCCCAACGTTGGGTGAACCCAACGCGCCGCTTCTCTGGTTCAAGGTGGCTAATCCGCAAACCAAGCCGATCCCCCTTCTTAAGGTAAGAATGGGGTTCTTTCAAAGAGCCATCTCCCATTTCGCTAAGATGCAACAACCCTTCTAGCCCATCATCCAAAGCGACAAACGCGCCAAAGTCCACGACGTTCGTCACCGTACCATCCACCAATTGCCCTTCATGATAGTTGGTAGAAGCATTGTCCCAAGGATCACTGAGCAAGCGTTTCCGACTGAGAGCAATGCGATTTGTGGTACGGTCTAAGGTGAGGATATACACATCCACCACCTGCCCCACTTCCAAAACATCACGGGGATGATCGACACGATGCCAAGCCAATTCACTCACATGGATTAAGCCGTCCGCTCCGCCCAAATTAACGAACGCGCCAAAGTCACGCAAGCCTGTAACCGTGCCCTCAACAACATCCCCTTCTTTGAGTTCTGCCAACAACTTCGCCTTTTGTTTAGCGCGTTGCTCTTTTTGTGCCTCACGTTCACTGAAGATCAAACGTCGGCGATCTTGGTCAACCTCAATCACCTTCACCTTAAGTTTTTCCCCCACTTTGTCGCTCCAAGATTCACGACTGGTGAACCCAACAGAAACGAGATGGGAGCTAGGGATGAAACCTTCCAAGCGATTCCAACGGACGAGGATACCCCCTCGGTTGTTTCCTGTGACAAAAACGCCCAAAGGTTCTTCGCTCTTAAGATGCTCGCGTGCTTTCTCCCAGTCATTGCGTTGTAAGCCCATGTTGATAGAAACAATGAGGTTATCATCGGGATCACGCGGATTCATCACATATACGGGGATGACTTCCCCTACTTTCAACGAATTACGATACTCAGGATCAAGACGTTCAAGGTCTTGTGCTGGCACGATACCATCCCGTTTGCCACCCATATCAACGATGACTTCGCGCTCGGAGATCTGTAAGATCGTCGCATTGCGAATTTCACCGCGAATAGGTTGAGAAAAAGCAAAAGAGGTCTCAAATAATTCTGCAAAACTTTCAAAATGACTATTGTCGGTCATCACGCTCCGGGATAAGACGGTTCTTTCATTACGGCGTAACCCCCCGGTCTCCTTTCAGATTGCTCCCTCAACTATTGCCGCTTTAGGGAAGGGGCGAATATCTACCAAACTTGCGTTACATTATACCACCATAATAGGCAAACGTACTAAAAGCCTTGTAAGAAACATAGATTTCGCCAAAATGAATTTCCTCATCCCAATTCCGGATTGCCCATGGCAATCCCGCGCAATCCTCGGTTCATCTCCCAAGGATAGACCACATACTTATCTGTCACCGCGCCATAGAAATCGGGTGCCATGTTAGAAAATAAGGAGCGGTATGGGTTGTAGTGCAATACACAATTGAAGGCTTTTGCACTTGCCGCGATGACACGCCCACGCACAGCGATGCTGGTGCGCCCGCTTCCCCAAACATCATCCACAATTAAGGTGCGGCGACCTTCTAGCAAAGATGATTCAGGAAACTGTAGAAAAGCGGGCCACGATACCAAGCGATTGTTATTCAAGGGAAAATCAACAGCAGCGGTCAATAAGTGTTGAATATCTAACGCCTCTGCCAACATTCCACCAGGGATTACCCCACCGCGCGTAATCATCACCATCGCATCAAATGAGCCAATTGCTTTGAGTTGTGGGATGAGTACATCCACTAATTGGTCAATATCCGCCCAGCTCAATATCAAGGGGCGGTCTTCCCCTTGCGGTTCACTAAACATTACCCACCTATCCTTTCAGAAATACCACAGATTGATTCAAAGATAATTGGATTCTATCAGAGAATCCCCTTTTTGGATTAACTAACCTGTTGATCTTCACACAAGATAACGGCAGGTATGTCATTCACTTTGGTTAAAAAGAGGGTGAGTGTAACATCTCCCTTGAGTTTCAACTTCGCTTGTAATGCCTCTGGTGTCATCGGATGCCCACGTTTTTTAATCGTCACCTGCCCCACGCCTCGCTCGCGCAATCGCTGTTTGAGATGCTTAAGATTAAATGGCATCCACTCCAAAACGCGCCACGAGCGTATCCATGCACTTTGCACGGCATGAGCAGAAGTCAAGTAGGCGATGGTTGGATCAAGCATGGTTGCGCCAATCTGGCGTGCTAGGTGTTGCACATAGCCGGCACGTAAAATGGAGGGGTCGGGTTCATGAATCCAGTTCAAGGGTGGGGTTAGGGGGGAATCATGAAAGGTCTCCATAGAGACAAACTTCATGGGGGGATGTTGAGTTGATAGACGCACTGCTACACGTTGAAGGGTAGTTTGTGTGGGATCGTAAGACAGCAACGCCTCTTTTAGCTCTCCTTCAACGGAGATGAAATGTAGCTCCCCAGCATAGGAAGATAGCTGTTCAAGTTCTACACCAGGGGATAACTTCACATAGATGTGGGTGGCATGTTGCCATTTACGAATAGTAGAAAGGGGAGGGATATAGTGTTCAACATGGAATATCCGTGCCCCCCACTCATCACGCCGAGCAGGATCAAAGAACACCACCTCATTATCAAAGATGCCCGCAGTGACATCCGCCTCCACAAACTCAACCTGACAACCCAAGATGTGGGCATTATGTCGCGCCATCGCCAAACGAAGCGGATCAACATCCATTGCTTGTACTTGTATACCCATCTGGGCAAAGGCAATTGCATCCGTGCCAATCCCACAACAAGCATCAATCACTCGCCTACTCGTAATCAGATTAGCGCGGTAAGCACGCACCAACGGATCACTCGCTTGTTCTAAGGCATCACGGGTGAAGAATAGTTGTGAGGCAATTTCACCCCACTTACGCACTCCTATTCGGCGTAGTTGTGTGGTTTCTAAAACTGAGGCGGTTTGTTGTGGGGAATACATGCCACGTTTTTTGGATAGCCAACTGGTTAATGCCATATCCCCATGAGGCAACTCTTGACACTCGGTCAACAGGTGTTGCCCTCTATCCGACATCAAAAAATGTAAATCATCCAGAGAGAATTGAAAGCTCATTCGTCCGATTGTTCGGCTTCAGCTGGGTTTAAGGGGAGCAAGATTAGGGTTTGGGTTAAGCAATCTTCAGGAAGTGGGTTAATGAATAAGCTGGTTTGCCAATTTTCCACAGTCGAACGGCGATACTTGCCAATCTTGTTGACATCTTTAACGAGTCCGCGCATAACCACCCACTGCATGAATCCGACAGCTTTGGGCAAGCTGGTGAAGCCCAAGCGACAAGCCGTCTCGCCCTCCCATGCCACACCCTCCCATGTGAGTTTTTCATCAGGGGACAACTTCCATATCGGTTTATTGGGCTTTTGGATGAGCGGAAAGTACAGATAACTCCCGCTATAAGTTGATAGCGTTAAGCGGTCAGCATCTGCCTGAGCGACATCCTGAATACGCTTGAAGGTACTGGCGGTATGCCACGCTTTTTCGCCCCGTAGCAAAACCCCCAAAGTGGGATCATCGTCGTTGAGATACTCCAGTAAAATGCGCGTTAGCCCAGCACTCTCTAAGGTGGCAACCATCTCGCGGTTGAGTTGCCCCCCTTGTATGATGCCAATTAACCGCCCCCCATACCGAAGCGGACTTGCTAAACGCGCCACAAAATCGGTTGTGAGGGGGGTATCTGGATTGAGGAATAGGACAGCATCCACTTCCGCTTGCGGTTGAATCGTCACCCAATGTAAGTCTGCCCGCGATTGTTGAATGAGCCGCCCAAGCACTTGGCTGGTGTCCCATACCGACAGTTTAGAATGGCTTGGTGGGAGATGCTTCGCCATGAAGCGTGCTAAATCTTCCATTGGATGACGGGTCATAGTCCTTACTGTTTGGGAGTTTCAATGATTTGGGCAAACAATCCTAACAATTCTTCCCATTCATCCTCAAAGAAATGGATGGACGCACGACCCGTCTCAAGGTGATAAATCGTGTCCTCTTCAACTGTCACCCAAACTTCAAAGTTGGGGGTCTCGGCAATGATATGTTCTTCTGGTTGTTGTGACATGGTTTATGAACTCCTTTTGGTGACTATTCGGCTACTGATATTGGCACGTACCCACTGGGCACAATAATCGCCAAAGCGCAACAACAATGGACGGCGACCCAATCGCATTTGTTCCACGCTCGCCGGCTCATGTGGGAACGGATTACGATTTAACAACTTACCATAAATATATTGTGCTACCAACCGTGAACTTGCAACCACTGGTGCGGCAACAAATACACCGAAGATTCCACCAACACTTAACCCGCCAAAGACCGCCACCAACACCACAAACGGATGAAGATTCAAGCTATCTCCGACAATGCGAGGGATGAGGACTACCGATTCCACTTGTTGAAGCAACGTCCAAATCACCACTACCACCACCACAAATCCTACTCCACTCAAGGCGGGTATCGTTTCTGATGTTGAGAATAACGCAAAGACGGCGGCAGGCACCATAGCAATTGTGGGTCCAATGTTTGGGACGAACTCCATCACGCCAGCAAAAATCCCCAGCAAAACTGCATTAGGTAGCCCCAAAATCGTGGCAACTAAATACATGGCAATTCCCATGATTAGCGCAAGAATGATCTGCCCGCGCAAATACGCATTCCAAACATTTCCTAGTTCTCGAAGCAAACGGCGGAAGTCAGCTTGATAGCCAGTGGGGAACAGCCGTGCAGTGTTATCAACCATATTCCCCCCATCCAACATCAGATAAAAGGTCATGGTGAGCATCAAGATGCCGTTCAACACAACATTAAACGCCCCGCCGACAAAGCTAAACCCAAACCCCGTCAGATCAATAGCGGAGTTGAAAGTCTGTTGTAGAAGGGATTGGATGTTGATGTCATTCACTTGTTGCTGTAGCAATGTGAGGGCACGCTCAAAGTCAGACGATCCCCCTTCAAAGCCCAGTAACTCACTGGGGATAATGGGGGTAGTGATGAACCGCTCCAATGCTGTTCCCGTGAAGTTGATCTGCCAGTTGTAGAAGTCCTGTAACCATGCTTGGGTGTTGGATACCCAACGCGGAATCAAGACTAGAAAGCCCTGAGTTTGGGTGACAAGGCTTGGTATGACAAACAAGGTAGCAGTCCAGAACAGCATGAAAATAGTGATGAAGGACATCAAGACCGCCAGCGCACGCAACCTCCCACGCAATAATTGCTTTTGGTAGAACGTTGTCATGGGGTAAAGCAGATATGCTGCCAAAACTGCAATGGATACCAAAGGCAGAATACTACGAAACTGCCACATGATTAACGCAATAAGGATCATCGAAACGACGATCATAATACGCTTGAAGCCCTCATCCCAATCTGGGGAAGGGAATTGGCTTTGTGGGTTAGGTTGTTCCATTTATGTAGGGTTCTCCAAAAAACAATCAGGGTGAAAACGCCACCCTGATTGTAACAAAACTTTGCATGAAATGTGCATTCAATTGGAGAGTGTAGAGGAGTGGTTAGCGTCTTCCGCCACGATCTCCGCCGCGGTCACCACCACGATCTCCGCCACGGTCGCCACCGCGATCCCCACTACGGGGACGGTCGCCACCGCGTCCGCGGTCGCCACCACGATCTCCGCCACGGTCGCCACCGCGATCCCCACTACGGGGACGGTCGC
>JBMOEO010000002.1:0-90501 GCA_049318945.1 Phototrophicaceae bacterium
CGGTGGTGTCCACCGCTTGAACCCGATAAGCGGGGATGAACACCGCTTGCTCGCTTTCGGCAGGCACACACAACACCCCTTCCGCCCCCAACGTTATCACCATCGTTTGCGCACGTTGCACGCGCGTTCTCAACGCCAACGCGGTGAGCGCGTCGTGATCGTGTGGGGGGACGGTCTCGCCCCCATATAACGAAAGCTCGACTTCATTCAGTATCCAGTAATCCACCTGTTCCAGCAGTTCACGGGGGCAGGGCATGGCTGGCGCAGTGTTCAAGACGGTGGTTGCCCCACATGAGTGAGCAAGCGTGAGCAAGTCGTGAACGGTCTCTAAAGGGATTTCCAACTGGGTGAGGACGAAATCACCCTCATGGATGGGCAAATGCGATAGGTGCGACGGATGCAGATCGTGGTTTGCGCCGGGGATCACCACGATGGTATTCTCGCCGTGTTCATCCACCACAATGATGGCTGTCCCTGTGGGAGCGTTGGGGCTAAAAGTGAGGTCATCTAGGTTGAGTGGTTCATTGTGCAAGAAGGTTTCAAGCGTTTTGCCAAACGCATCTTGCCCCAGCTTACCCACCAAGCGCACATCCCCTCCAGCACGTGCGGCGGCAATCGCTTGGTTAGACCCTTTCCCCCCGGCGATGAAGCGCAGTTGGTTGCCTAACACGGTTTGCCCCGCCACTGGATGGGTGGCAGTTCGGGCAACCACATCCATATTGATACTGCCTACCACAATGATGCTCATGATATTTCCTCAATAAACTATTTAACTATTTTTGGGCAGACTGTTTGCCAATTCGTCAATCAAGGCATCCGTCGCCACCCCTTCCGCCAAGCCATCAAAATTCAATAACAAGCGGTGACGCAAGGCGGGCTTCATCACGCTCAAGACATCCTCAAAGCTGACGTTGTAGCGTCCTCCCATCAAAGCGGTTGCCTTTGCCCCCAAGATGATCGCTTGTGCCCCACGTGGCGAAGCCCCATAGCGCACGAATTGCTTGATGTTGGGGGTGCTTCCGCTTTGGCTGGGATGTGTGGCAACAATCAAACGGACGACGTACTCAATCACGTGGCTGGGGACGGGCACGCCCAACACCAACTCATTCATGGCGATCAACTCTGCAGCGGTTGCCACCGAGCGCACAGTGGGCGTGGTGGTGGCGGTGGTGCGTTCTAGGATGGTGACAAGTTCAGAAGCGGTGGGTGGATTCAAATTGAGTTTGAAGATGAAGCGGTCTAGTTGTGCCTCTGGCAACGGATACGTGCCCTCTTGCTCAATGGGGTTTTGGGTTGCCAAAACGAAGAACGGCAACTCCAGCGCGTAGGTTGTGCCCCCAACCGTGACGCTCTTCTCTTGCATCACCTCTAACATGGCGGATTGCGTCTTGGGCGTGGCACGGTTGATCTCATCCGCCAAGACTAAATTGGCGAAGATGGGTCCCGCTTGAAAGCGGAACTCACGCTTGCCTTCTGCGGTTTCGGTCAGAATGTCTGTGCCCACAATATCGGACGGCATGAGGTCGGGGGTGAACTGAATGCGGTTGAAGTGTAGCTGTAACACTTGGGAAAGGGTGCGGATGAGCAAGGTCTTGCCCAAGCCCGGCACGCCTTCTAGGAGGGTGTGTCGTCCCAGCACAATCGAGATCAAGGTTTGGCGGATGATGTCGTTTTGCCCGACAATCACCTTGCTCACCTCAGCCTCAATCTGTTGTGCTAGTTCATGAAACCGTTGCGGAGAAATTGTTACCGTTGTCATGACCGTGCTCACTTTTAACGTTTACGATAGTCGTACCATACTGGAACATCCAACGCTTCCCCCAAGTATACCGCTACCGATTGGAGAGGGGTGCGCATTTGAATCTGATTGAGGGGGATGAGGTCTAGTTCATCGGTTAACTGTTCTGCATGGATTTCTTGCGGTTGCTCTTGCTTGATGAGAAAGTGATATTGCCCGTTGGTCATGCGCAGGTTGATCTCGCCAAATTCCAACATGGTTTTATTGTTGCGCTTCCTAATCACTTGGCTCACATAGACCGAATCAATTTGTTGGCGTTCCAGCCTCCAACTAGGCTTCAGTTGCCATGTGCCCCAAACGCGCTTGGTGGCGGGGTCGGCTACGATTTTGCGCGTGCTATAGCGCAAAAGATACACCTGATAGCCCACAATGCCCAGCAACGCCACCGCGCTAAACAAGCCCATATAGGGTAGGAAGGTGGGGCGTGGGAGGGCAATGTCACCCAGTAAGGTAATCACCGAGAGGAACACGAACACAATCGCCCACAAGCTATACCACGCAATCAAGCGCACCCGTTCCTGATTCCATGCTTTGTCACGGTAGAACTCTAGCCAATCCAATTGAGAGCCACGCTTGACGTTCCAGTGCTCAATCTTGATGGGGAGGGGGGGCAAGGGCGGTGGCTCAATGGGGGCGGGAACGGATGTGCGCGTGGCAGGAACATAATTGAAGGGGCATTCCAAAATCCGCGCAAGGGTTTCTCCAGCTTCGATTGCCAAGTCATCGAAAACGGTTTGCTCTGGGTCGGGCCAATTGACGATCTCACACCAGCGGCTACCGCGTGCCTCTGCCAGTTTTTCACTGAACATCAAGCCAAGATGCCACTTTTCATCATCTGCGCTCCAGCCCAACACCACCCGTTCAATATACTTGGTTTGCAATTCCCCATTCTTAGGAAGGCGACGGCTAGAAGCAAACTGCTCGGTATAGCGGAGGGATTGCCCGACGATTGCTTCTGCAACCACCTGATTGGTTTCCGCCACTTCTACAAAGTTTTCATTTAAGATCAGCCGCCAACTATTGGGCTTGGTTTCGATTACTAAATTTTCTGATGCAGAGATTCGAGCCATTATAACCAGTTCAACGATAGAATACGGTCAACATTGCCTTCCATTGTAGCACTGTCTGCCCCTCCGCGTTAGGCATGACAATGGGTGCAAACTGTTCCAATCGGTAAAATTCGACGGCAAAGGGGGCACAAGTCTAGGTGGGTTGCCTCAAGGTTGTGGTTGACGGTGCGCCGATTATCGAACACGAAACAATCTCCACGCCATTTGGACTCGGTGGGTGGGATCACCTCAAGATATTTCAGGATGCCCCCATGCAGGTGATACACTTGGTCAAAGCCATTTGCCAACATGAAGGCGGTCGCCTTCTCACAACGAATCCCCCCTGTGCAAAACATGGCGATTTTCTTGTGTTTGTTGGGGTCAAGGTGGGCTTGCACAAAGCTAGGAAATTCTGTGAAGGAATCGGTTTGAGGGTTGATCGCCCCTTCAAACGTGCCCAGCACATATTCATAATCGTTGCGCGTGTCAATCAGCAAGACCTCTGGATCATCTAGCAGGCTATTCCAGTCTTCTGGCTCAACGTAAACCCCAACCGCCTCACGCTTAGAAGCGAGATCGTTCTTGATGGTGACAATCTCCGTCTTGATGCGCACCTTCATGCGGTCAAACGGGATGCCCCCATCATACGACTCTTTATGCTCCATCGTGGCAAAGCGTGGGTCAGAACGCAGGCAACTCAACAATTCATCAATGGCGTGACGTGTGCCAGAAACGGTAGCGTTAAGTCCTTCGCTTGCTAACAGGATGGTGCCTTTGATATTCAACTGGGCACATTTGTCTTGGAGCGTTTTTTGCACCGCGTCTTTATCAGGCAAAGGGGTGAACTGGTAAAAGGTTGCAATCACCACATCTTGTATGGTATCCAAGTCGATTCCTCCACAGGGTGCTATAGTGTCAGTTTTTGAGCGTGCGTCATTATACACCGATTTCTTGCATCGCGCGTCATACAAAAGTCACCGAAACGTCATGCCTTCACGCGGGCGCGGTCTGCCAGCAAGCCACGTCGCCGATGGTCAATCCACCACTCCACCATGAGGAGAACCCACGCCAACGCGCCAAACCACGTCCACACCTCACGCTGTCCTTGTTCATTCGGTTGGGCAATCTCAACGGGTTGTTGCCCCAAGCGGAGTTGTGCTTGTGGGGCAATGTTCTGCTCATGCGCATCAAACAAGTTCACGGCGAAATTTGCGCTTTGTAGGACGGCTTCGCCCTGCAAGATGTCCACTTGATAGACCCCAACTTGGTTGGTGTGGGGATAAAGCCATTCGCTTTGGGTGATGGGTTGCACGTCTTGCGTGCCGTCAGGGCGCGTCACGCGCACGCGCTCTCCGTCTCCCACTAGGGTGATGGGGGCGGTTTCCCCTAGTATGAGCGTGTTGCGTTCAAGGAGCGTGCTGGAGGGGCGATACCATCCCAATAGATTCTGCATCAGAATAGGGAATGTGATCTGCAAGGGGAGATCGCTTTCTCCCAAGTCAAAGTTCAATAGCGCGACCTGTTGCCCGTTGATTTCCCCTGCCATGAAGATGGGCGCGTCATTGGCGGTGATGAGCGGTTTCGCCCAGTCCGCTTGCACTTGCCGATACGCCTGCAGGTTCACGCGGTCAAAATCGACAAACGCGGTGAGCGGATCATTGGGCACGGTTTGCAACACAAACGGTTGTTCCACGCGCTCCCCTACGGTATACAAGGGCGTGGTGCTGGGTGGGTTGATGATGAGCATATCCGCATTGGGTAGGGTGGTGGGGGTGACACCATCAAAGATATACAAATCAAATGGGCGACGGGGGAGCGGTTGAGTGGGGGAAATCGTTAGATGTTGCACGGTGGGCAAACTGCTCAACACGCGATCTAAAAACAGATTGCCCTCGCTCATCAACAACGCTTCTAACATAGGTGAGGGTTCTTGTACGGCATAGGCAACGTTATCCGCCAATAGATAATCAGGCGTGGTGCTACTGCTAACGGGCGTTAAGGCGGCGCGGATGGTGGCGTAGCTATTGGGGAGGTTGGCACTGGTGAGCGGAAGCGTGGCTTGGGGGGCAAGCGTATAGCGTTCAGCAGTGAAGAACGCCCCATCCACCTGCAGGTCAAAAACCACTTCAGCTGGGGCATCGCCAAAGTTAGTGAGTTCGGCGAAGAGTTGCGGGGCGGCATCCGCTTGGGTACGGGTGGCAAGGGCGGTGATGCCCACGTTATCATTGAACCGCCCCACTGGCAAATACTCCATCTTCCCCGTCAAAGCGGGCAAGTTGCGTATCTCCCCCAAGCCCCCATCCCCGATGATGACCCAACTGAATGTTTCTGAGCCAGCCACACTACCGATTGCTAACGTGAGGGCGGCGTTCCAATCTGCAGATTCAACCGAGCCTTGCGCGTTTTGTATTGCCTCACGCAGGGCGGCGCGGTCTGATGATTGGGAGATTAGCACTTGTGGCACACCTGCCACGCGGATGATGGTCATGCGGTCTTGTGTGCCCAAGTTTTGGATCAACTCTAGGGCGCGTGCCTTTGCCCCCTCAAAGCGTGATTGCCCCCCGTCTAAATCAGTGGCGGACATGCTGGCGGAGGCATCCAACAGAACGACCCCATGCCCACGAGTGAGGCTGGGCACCATCACGAACGGGCGTGCCAGCGCAAAGACCAACAACGCCAAGATCAACAATTGCAACAGCAACAGCAGGTTACGCCGTAGCCGTTGCCAAGGTGTATTGGCGGACGCATCTTGTAACACCTGTTGCCACAAAAACGTAGATGATACCAAGACTTCCTCACGCCGAAGCCGTAGCATATACAACAAGAGAATCGGAATCGTCAGGGATGCCGCTAGAAATCCCCATGGTGTGAGAAAGAACATCGCTTCACCTTAACTTGTATGCCTTCTTTCCCCCATCATACATCATCCTTGCCCATGCTAACGCACTTTTCCCCTACCCAAACCCCTCTAAGATCAATAGCATGTCCCCTAAACCGATCACAACGGATGCCAAACTCATGTCAACTACTTCCACCTCATCACGTTCTTTCTGGTTAGCATTCATCCTATTGGTGGGTGTTGCCCTAGTGACGCGCCTGTCACTGGTCAACTTCAGCTTGCCCTACGTTGACCATCCCGATGAGCCAAACTTCTATCTTGCCGGCTTAGAATGGCGCGGTTTGTGGGACAACGATGGGTATTATGAAGGCTACCCTCCTTTTTACTTGGTGCTACAAACCGCCTTACAGCCCCTCTTAGAATGGGCGGGGCAAAGTGGGCTTGCCAATAATGTGCGCGTGTTTCGGGTGATTTCGGCGGTCATGAATAGCGCGACGTTGGCTTTCATCCTCTTGACACTACGCGCGATGGGTAGCCATTGGATAGGTTGGGTGAGTGCTGGGCTGATCTTTGCCCTATCCCCCGCCATTGTTGAACATGGCATCTTCGCCATTCCTGATCCTGCGGTGTACTGTTTTTCCGCCGCGACGGTGTGGGTTTCGGTGGAGGCGTTGCGTGATCCGCGCCGTGCGCACTGGGCAATCTGGGGGATAGCACTGGCATTCACTGCGGTGATGTTCAAGTACCCTGCCTTGCCCATCATGGGCGTACCCGCCTTAGTCACCCTCTTCTATCTCGTGCGTGAACCCCGTAAAGGCTTCACGCTGTTGGGTTGGCAAGTGGCAATATTGCTCATCAATGGGGCGTGGTTTGGCTATTACATGGCAAACAGTCAACCCAAAGACTTCGATGAGTACGCCGTAGTCAAAGATGGGGGCTACCTGAATACACTCTTCAACCTAGACTGGATCAGCAATAACCTCTATCACCTGCTCAATACGCCCAACGTTCAATTGGTGAGTGTGACGTTATGCGTGGGGGCGTTGGCATGGGGCATCGCCCACTGGCGCAAGGTGCAACGTGTGGATTTGGGAATGGTCGCGCTCATGCTGTTCGTGGTGATAACCATACCCTGGACAGCAGCCGGCTTCATCCGCATTGATGATGGACAAATCCGTCATGTGATGGCGGCAACCCCCGCGCTGGTGATCTTGTTAGGCTTGGCGGTTGGGCAAGTGGCGCACCTTCTCCCACGACGAGGGCAATGGATAGGGCTGGCAATCAGCGTGAGTGCCATTGTGTGGTTGAATGGGTTGCCTACGTTACAATTCATCCAAACCAAACGCCTGCCAGATGTGCGCGTGGAGTTGCGCCGTTGGTTTGATGCTAACCTTGAAGCGGGCACCGTCTTGGTGACGGTGGAAAATCACAAGACCTTCAACCCAATCTGGGGGGGGATTCCGCATCGTCAATGGGTGGACTGGGTAGAAACCAGCGACTTCAGCCAACAGACTGCCCAAGCATGGCGTGAGCAAGGCATCACCTACGCCACCATCCCGTCTTACCATCTTGACGCGCTCCAACAAACCGAAAGCGGACGCGCCTTCTTAGAAGCGTTGCTCCCCTTGCGCACGTTCGTTGATGCTAACGATGTGCCCCTGTTAGGGTTCTATCGCTTGTGGGGGGCGGAGGTGGAAACAGATGTACCCTTTGGGGATGCCATCCGCTTGATCGGCACGGATGCCATTCCGTCAACGGTGGCGGGTGGGGCGGAAATCCCCTTGCGCTTCTATTGGCGTGCGGACGCGCCCCCCGTAGCGAATTACTCTCTGTTTGTGCATTGGGTGGCATCGGGTGAGACTAGCCCGCTGGCACAGCTAGACGGCAATCCATCCGCGCCCAACCGCCTCACCCAAACATGGACAGACCCCACCGAGACCTTGATGAGTCCACGCTTGATCCTGCCCATCTCTGCCGACATGCCCAGCGGACGCTACGATATTTTGATCGGGCTATATGACTTCACCACAGGGCAACGCTTGAGCGTCAACGGTCAAGATCATTACCGCTTAGCCACGGTGGAGGTGCGATAGCTTGGCTTGCTCGTCGCGCTGAATACGGTTGTATGCCAAGTCAATTGTCTTATAAAAGACGACGTTCACCTGTGCCAAGTTGCGCACGACAAAATTCACCACTGCTACAGCATACAGGTTACTGATGCAGGCAATGACATACACCACATGTGGGGGAACATCTTGCATTGCCTTTTGGATGATGCGGTAGGGGTTGCCCTTGGGCATGGGGACATTTTGAGCGTTATGGACAATGTAGACGGATTGCCCAATAAATTGATCGGCTAACGCATAGGAGCGATAAACCGCTGCGGTGTATTCATCCCAATCTGCTACGGGATGCACATAATCCATACGGATGATGATGGCTTGGGTGAAGGTAGTATCATGGTAAACGTGAATCATCAGGATGCGGTTTCTCTTCTAAGTGCTGTAGGATGCGCTGGGCAACGATGCTGTTCAGTTCATCGTAATCAGGATGAAGGGCGATGAATTCCAAATGTGGACGACACCGCAGCGCGTCCAACCAGATTAGCACCAGCGACACGCTGGCGATCCGTAGCTCGGCATTGCTCTTGAGCGTGGCAAGTTCCAAGAACTCGGCAGTGGTTTCCCACCCTTTCATATCGCCCATTGGGGTTGCCAACGATTGGGCAAAGGTCATCCCCCATTGTGCCAGTTGGTCTTCACTCTCCTGCAATACGCCCAACAGTGCCTTATGCAGGGGAGTCAAAGCCGTATCCGTCCCATCCGCCCCCATCAAGCGTTGTGCCCATCCTCCCTCATTCCCGTCGAAAGGGGATAACCCGTGCGCCAAGAGCGGACGGCGTAACTGTTTGAGCAAAAACGCCAAGATGTCTACAAGGGGGTCGGTATGAAAAGGATGATTTGACAGCGACATGCGCTCACGCTCCGTATGAGAAATTCAATTTGCTGGTTGAAGAATATGATTTATTCAATTGTCAGTGTACTACGGACTCCATACAATAGACGAGTCATTTTAGACAAAACCGCATAGCATAGGGTTATATAGGGAGCAGGTTGATGGAAGCAAGACGTGCCAACACCATTGAAGAAGTTATTGAAATCATGGATGAAATCCTCAAGGATGCCTACACCAACAAGAGCAAAGCGGGTTACTTCGTTTCGCTTTATCGCATGGTGACGGTGATTGTTAAGCAACGTTGTGATGAAGGGGGCTTTTTTGAAGATGATGATCGCATGCGTCGTCTCGATACGCTCTTCGCTAATCGCTACTTTGATTCGTACTTCGCTTACTTTCATGGAGTGGGGGAATCTTCTCAAGCATGGCGTGTATCGTTTGACGCGCTCAAGAATGAGAAACTGATGATTTTGCAACATTTGCTGTTGGGCATGAACGCGCACATCTCGCTAGACTTGGGGATTGCCGCGGCGGAGATTGCCAATGGCAACCTTGATAACAGCCTAGTGCGTGATTTCTACCGCTTGAACAATCTGCTGGGTGGGTTGGTGGATGTGGTGCAAAATGAGATCAACACGCTTTCCCCCATTTTCGGGATGATTGACAAACTCTTTTGGCGTGCTGATGAAACCTTTGCCAGCTTAGGGATTAACGTTGCCCGTGAAGAAGCCATCAAGTTTGCTTATGAACTCAACAGCTTACCGCGTGAACAATGGGCAGACTGCATTGACAAGCGCGATAGCATGGTGGCGGATACCAGCGGTTTGATTGGACGTGACAAATGGTACTTGCGCCCGGCAATGTGGCTGGTGGATCAGCACGAATCCAACGATGTGCGCCGTGTCATTGAAGTGTTGAACCGCCATGAGTGGCAGGATAACATCACCTTGCGCGTGGAGACCTTGCTTGCTCAGGTTGCTCAACAAGGCATAGACCTATCCAAGCGTGAAACCCAGTTGGTGAACATCATCAAGACGGACTAGCCCCCAACCCAAAATCTTATAGGCTGGGGGCGTTCCTTCCGCTTAACGCGGAGCTATGCCACATTTACGATTAGAATTTCAAACGGGGCTAGTGTCACGCTTTCGCCAGCTTGGTCGTGATGCGTGCCGAACAATACCCCATGATGCGCTGGCAACGTGAGGGCGTGTGCGTTGGGGGTGAAGTTCATCAGCACCAAACAGGTTTGTTCTGGCGTGCTACGGGTGAAAGCAAGATAGTCTTCATGCGGTTCACCATACACCGCGTAGCTTCCCACTTGTAGCGCATCGTTAGCTTTGCGCACCGCCAACAAGCGACGGTAGAAATGAAGGAGCGAGTTTGGATCCGCTTCTTGATCTTCAACCGTCACCCCGTGCGCATACGAAGCATGCACAGGCAACCATGTTTGAACGCCCTCTGGGCTAAAGCCACCGTTGGGGGCGTTGCGCCATTGCATGGGGGTTCGGCAACGATCACGCGAGAAGGTCGCTAAGTCAGCGAGGATGGCTTCATCCGTCTTGCCCTCTTCACGCATGAGCGTGCGATAGACATCAGAAACCATATCGCGCACTTCATCAAAACTTTTCACGCTGTAATCCTGCATGCCGATCTCTTCGCCATAGTATAAGAAGGGGATGCCCGACAGAGTGAGGAGGGTGGCACAGGATAAACGGGCGCGTTCAGCATCATGCTGACGATCTCCATAGTGCGTCCACACGCGCGATTGGTCATGGTTGTTGATGTTGAGTCCCTGCGTTGCCATCGTGCTAATCTTGCCCAGCCAAACGGTTTGGCTTTCGCGGATGCTGTTGGGGGTCAAGCGGTCAGAATAGAGGTAGTCCCAGTTGAAAACGCTGTGCAAGCGATTATCTTGATCGCCCACTAAATCAACGTTGGTGGATTCTCCCACCAAGTACCGCCCATCATACTCGTTGATGACCGCTCGCATCTCTTCCATGAGGGTATAAATTTCGGGTAGGTCAATTTGATGTTGGAACAATTCTTTCACACGTCGCTCTTGCTCGCGTGGGTCAAGCCCTAGCTCGCGCCCCAGCCAATTGCCCTTTAGCACGTCAAAGCCACTGTATGGGCTGGCATGTGGGGAGAGCGATTCCACCTCATAAACGGTGTTGATGGCATCCAAGCGGAAACCATCCACGCCCATATCCAGCCAAAAGCGCAACATGTTGAACATCTCTTGCTTCACTTGGGGATTGCGCCAGTTCAAGTCCGGCTGTTCTTTGAGGAAGAAGTGATAGAAGTATTGCCCCGTATTTTCATCAAGCGTCCATGCCGAACCGCCGAAGATGGACTCCCAGTTATTGGGTGCGCCACCATCAGGAGCGGGGTCACGCCACACGTACCAATCACGATAGGGACTGTCGATGCTAGAGCACGACTGGACAAACCAATCGTTCTGATCGGAAGTGTGATTGAGTACCATATCCAAGATCAAGCGCATACCGCGTTGATGAAGCCCATCCAATAGCTCTTTGAAATCGTCGTTCGTGCCATACGCAGGATCAATGCGATAGTAATCTTGAACGTCATAGCCCACATCTACTTGTGGGGAAACATACGGGGGCGAAAGCCAAATGGCATCCACGCCCAATGACTGCAAATAATCTAACTTTTCGATGATCCCGCGCAAATCGCCGATTCCATCTTGGGTGCTGTCGGCGAAGCTACGCGGATAAATTTGATAGAAGACGGCTCTTTGCCACCAGTTTGATTGTGACATGGGGGATGTTCTCCAATGGATGTCAAGGTTTAACCTACACTTGTAGCAATCTAGGAGAGATTGCCATGCTTGTGAAGGTTGATTTGGCTAGATTGATGGGTTGATTTTAGCACTTACTTGGAGAAGGTGTGTATAATGAATCCAAGAGGCGACCATGAGTGGATAAAAGAGTCCATGAGAGATTCACAAAATACCCAAACCATGCAGAGTATTGGCGAGATTAGCGAAATCAAAACGCTGATCCGCAACATTGCTAACACCCTTCGTCAGCAAGATAGCCAGCTACGACAACAAGGCTTCAAACTTTCCCCGTTGGTGATTCAGCGTTTGGGTGTGTTGGTTGAGGGGATCGGTGAATTAGAAAAAGTAACCGCCAGCGAGATGACCGAACTTACCCAGCTCAAGACGCTGGTTTCTATGGGCGCACTCATTAACTCGTCATTGGATATTGATGCCATTTTGGCACAAACCATGGATGACTTGATCGCGCTGACGGGGGCAGAACGTGGCTTCATCGTCTTGAAGATCCCCGACACGGGCGCGTTGGAGTTTCGCATTGCGCGGGATACGCTTCAACGCATTGACCTTGCCAAGCAACCTGAAATTAGCATGACCGTTTTGAATGAGGTGATTGCCAACGGCGAGGCACTGCTCACTGAAAATGCTTACAAAGACCCACGCATCCGTGACCAAGCAAGCGTGGTGGACTTGGTGTTACGCTCGGTCATTTGCGTTCCGCTCAAGGTGAAGGGCGTGGTGATTGGGGCGTTATATGTGGACAATCGCTTATTGGCGGGTTTGTTCACCCAGCGCGAGCTAATCTTGCTGACCGCATTTGCTAACCAAACTGCGGTTGCCATCCAAAATGCCCGTTACTATCAGCGCATCCGTAGCTCTTTGGAGCAGATCGTTGAGATGAAAGAACAGATGGAAAGCGTGTTCGTCTCGGTTGGAAGTGGCATCATCGCCACCAACTCCAGCAATGAGGTGACAACCTTCAACCGTGCCGCCGCGCACATTTTGGCGATGCAAGCTGAAGAAGTGTTGGGCAAGCGCATTACCACCATCTTGCCCACCATCATTGCTTCTGACAGCGGTAGCCGCATTGATTCAGTCTTGCGCAATACGACCAATGCCACCATGCAAGTCACCGCCCAACTCACCAACAAGCCTGATCCTGTGGTGTTAAGCTATCGCTTTAGCCCGCTTCGTGATGGGGAACAACGGATTCAAGGGTTGACGATGGTGATTGAAGACCTGACCGAAAAGACCGAGCGCGATTCTATGATTGAGGTCTTAGAGAAGTATCTTCCCCCCGGCATGATGGGGCATCTCAACACGATTTCTAACATCGGCTTAGGTGGAGAAAGACGCGATGTAACCTGCATGTTTGCGGAAGTGCGTGCCTTCTCTAGTTTTGAAGATGGCATCTCTCCACATGAATTGATGGAAAGCATGAATGAGTATTTGGCGGTTGCCACCGATGCCATCCACAAGCATGAGGGGGTCATTGACAAATACATGGGGACAGAAATCATGGTCTTATTCAACACCCAAATGAACCCCTTTCAAGACCACGCCCTGCGTGCCATCGAAACCGCGTTAGAGATTTCTAGTGCGTTCACGGCGTTCTATCAGCGCAAAGGGATTCAACCCAATCCACACTACTACCGCATTGGCATCAACAGTGGCGTTGCCACCTTAGGCAACGTGGGAAGCCTGCAACGCTGTAACTTCACTGCGATTGGGGATACCATCAACCTAGCAAAACGCATCGAGGAAAACAGCCACTATGGTCAAATCATCATTGGGGAAGAAACGCTCATGCGTGCCCAACAAACCGTTGGCAGTGCCACCCTCCCCAACATTCGCACAGAAGAACGTACCGCCATCCAAGTAAAAGGGCGACAACAATTCACGCGCATCTTTGAGGCGTTCAGGAGTTAAGCTATGGTTCAGCACACATCCAACTTACAAAATGTGCAATTCGTCATTGCTGATTTGACCGCTAAGGTGGAAGAATTAACCAACACGCTGGAGATGCAAACCGACGCGCTCCGTCAACGTAGCGTGAATCTTCCCCCTGTGGCACTCAATATGCTTCGCGCTACCAAGACTCGCTTGGACAAGATGAATAAAGAGTTCACCGGCTCTCAAATTGAGCTACGCCAGTTACGTGCCTTAGCTGGCACAACCGAACTTATCACCTCCACCCTAGACATTGACCAAGTATTGAGCCAAGTGATGGACACGGTTATTCAACTGACTGGGGCAGAACGCGGTTACATCGTGCTGAAGAACGTCAACAGCGGAGAGATGGAGTTTCGCATTGCGCGTGGGTTGGATTCTGAACATGTGCAGAACAATGAATTCATCGTTAGCCGTACCATCGTTAACCAAGTGTCAAGCACCGGTCAACCTGTCTTGACGGATAACGCCAGCACGGATGAACGCTTTGAAGGGCAGGAGAGCATCGTGGGCTTTAACCTACGGAGCATCTTGGCGGTGCCCTTGATCTCACGCGAGGAAGTTATTGGCGTGGTGTATTGTGACAACCGCATTTTATCCGGCTTGTTTCGGCAACATGAGCTAAACCTGTTGGTGGCATTTGGGGATCAAGCCTCCGTTGCCATTGAAAACGCCCGCCTCTTTGAAAACCTACGTGAGCAACTGCGCGAGATTTCCGCCATCCGAGACCTGATGAGCAACATCTTCGCCTCCGTTGCCAGTGGCATCATCACCGCTTCCAACGATGGGACGGTGATTAGCGTGAACCCACGCGCACAAGCCATCATCGGCAAAACTGAAAAGGAGATGGTTGGTGCCCCTTTGAACAAGGTTGTGCCTAGTTACAGTGGGACAGTTGCTGAGGCAATGCGTCATGTCATCTTAGAGGGCAAACGTCAAGCAGTGGATGTTCAGCCCTTCATCGGGCGCGGGGGCGTGCGTGATTGGCACATTCAAATTACCCCCTTGATTGACCTAACCAACAATCGCTCAATGGGCGTGACGCTGGTGTTAGATGATCTGACGGACGAAAAGAAGCGCGAAGAGCAACTGGCGCAAGTGCGCCGTTATGTACCTATGGCTGGGTTAGATACCCTCAAGGCGGCGGACTTGGCACATATCAAAGTGGAAGTGCGCCAAATCACCGCGTTGTTCTGCGATGTGCGCGGCTTCACTTCGTTTAGTGAACGCCTTGAGCCGGAAGACACCATGCGCATTATCAACCGTTACCTCGCTTTGGCTTCGGATGCCATCAACCTGAACGAGGGCATCGTTGACAAATACATGGGGGATGCAGTGACGGGCTTGTTCAATACCCAACTCAACCAGCAGGCAGACCACGCTAACCGCGCGGTGCGGTCGGCGTTGGCGTTGATGGTGGATTTGTATGCCCTGCATGAGACCCTCCCAGAGGAGCAACGCCTGTTCTATGGAACGGGAATCCATACGGGGCAGGCGGTCTTGGGCAACATCGGCGGGAGTGGACGCGAAGAGTTTTCGGCGATGGGGGAGGCAATGGACATCTGCAAAGTGCTTCAAGAAAACGCCGGCAAAGGGGAGATCATCCTCTCGAAAGAGACCTATGAATTGGTGCGTGGCGAGTTCTTATGTGAGGAATTTGTCCCCCAAAAGATTAAGGGCTACACCCAATTAACGGTTGCCTATCGCGTTAAGAAGCGCATTGGTACGGGGATGCTACGGTTATAAGCCGTGTCATTTTTCCCCGTTTCCTTCCATCGTTGCGAGGAAACGGGGGCGTAACGACGCTTTATGCAGGACTTTGCACGTGGATGCCACACTCGGTCTTGGCGTGGTGTACCCACCGACCGGCGCGTAAATCATCCCCTGCTTGAACCGCCTGTGTACATGGGAAACAGCCGATGCTGGTATAGCCTTGTGTATGGAGCGCGTTGTAGGGGAGGTCATAAGCGTGGATATATGTCCAGATCATGGATTCCGTCCACGTAGCAAACGGGCAAAACTTCACCTTGTTGTTACGCTTGTCCCAGCTTACCACCGCAGTCTCGGCGCGTGTGCTGGATTGGTCACGTCGTACCCCACTAATCCACGCCTGATAGGGTTGGAGCGCGTCCTTCAATGGGGCAACCTTGCGTAAGTCACAACACTTGTTCGGTTCATCCAACCATAGCGCGTTTCCATGAGTTTGTGCCTGTTCTTCCACACTTTGGCTAGGGCGCACCCGAATGAGGTTTAGCCCCCAATCCTGCTCCAGTTGATCCATCAGCTGATACGTCTCATTAAAGAGCAAGTTGGTATCCACTGTCATGATCGTAAGCTGTGGCGCAATCTCTTGTAGCATGTGCAACGTCACAATCCCCGTCGGTTGAAAACTGGTGACAACTACCAATTCATCCCCAAACAGGTCAACCGCACGACGTAAGATCGTTTGTGGGTAGGCGTTGTCTAGCTCTGCTTGAAGTGTTTCAATGTCAGAATGTTGGATAGCAGGTGAAGAATACACTCAATCGTCTCGCTTTCTGGAATTAGAACCTGCTCGCAGTATAAGACGAGTTCGGTGCTATGCTATTGTGGTATACCCAAAAAGACCCTAGATATGCTTTTATTGCATACCAACAATCTACTCATCTTGCCCAGCATCCCATTTTGTCCTTGTCTATGCACAATAACCGCTATCGTGTTAGATCATTGGGAAATCTCAATAGCGTGTATGTGATTAACTTGCATCTTGAGGGGAAGGTCTGTGTGATTGTGGGCGGGGGCAAGGTGGCAGAGCGCAAGGCAACCGCGCTACTGCAAGGCGGGGCACGCTTGACGGTGGTCAGCCCCACCCTCAGCGAGGGCTTCAGCGGGTTGGCGGTGAATCATATCGCTCAAGACTATCGCACCGAACACCTGCATCAAACGCGCCCGCACTTGGTCATTGCCGCCACCAATCAACCCAGTGTGAACCGACAGGTGGCAGAAGATGCCCATCAGGTGGGGGCGTGGGTGAACGTTGCCGACGGAAGCGCGGAAAGCGACTTTGATAACTTGCCCATGCTGGCGCGTCCTCCCTTGTCGGTGGCGGTTAGCACGGGGGGCGCGTCTCCCATTTTGGCGCGTCATCTGTTGCATGCGATTGACCAACAGTTTGGCGCGTTGTATCAGGCGTTGGCAACCCACTTGTTAGAGTTGCGTCCACATGTGCAAGCGCGATATGCGCATGCTTCGGAACGCCAAGCCTTTTGGGAGCGCGTCTTACAACCAAACGCGCTTGCCCAATTGCACGCGCTACCCGTTGAAACTGCTACCGCGCACCTCAAGGGGTGGGTGGCACAGCATCTACAGGAGGAGCAACCATGACGCAACCGAGCGCGTTGGTGTTGGCAGGGCACGGCTCGCACATTAGCCCACACACTGCAGGGCAAGTGTGGCAATACGTTGACCAGTTGCGTGCGCGGAATGTTGCCCATGAGGTGACGGCGTGCTTCTGGAAAGAGCAACCGTCATTTGCTGAGGTGCTGGGTACGCTCACTGCCGAACAGGTTTACGTCGTCCCCGTGTTCACCGCACAGGGTTTCTACACGCAACAGGTGATCCCCGTTGAGATGGGCTTGAGCGGTGCAGTGACGCATCGCCACGGCAAGACCATCCACTATACCCGAACGCTAGGGGAGCATGAAGGCATGCCGAATGTGCTACTCAAGCGCGTGCAAACCATTCTGGCAACGCACCAACTTGATCCCCTTGCCACCACCGTAGCGGTGATCGGGCATGGCACACGCCGTAGCGACCCCAGCCAACGCGCCACGCATGCCCAAGTGGAATGGCTACAACAGACAGGTTGCGTTGCTGAAGTGCTAGGGGCGTTCTTGGATGCCGAGCCATCCATCCCCAGCATTTATGAGCGTGCCACCCACCCCACCATCATAGTTGTGCCGTTCTTTTTGGCGATGGGATCGCACGTCACCCTAGATGTTCCGTCTGAATTGGGGTTGAAGGTGGGCGAATCCTTCACTGAACGGCAGGGCAAGCGCGTTCACTATACCCCACCTGTGGGCAGTGATCCTCACATGGTGGACTTCATCTTGGACTTGGCAACGGAAGCGGGCTTTGTGCCTGCCACCGATTTGCCCACCAGTGCATGGCAAGGGTTTCCGCAAGCAGGGTGGCAGGCGTTCGGCGAGTGGTGGCAAGCGCACGCGCCTGTTCGCTTTGGTGAGCTAGACCTCACCCTGCAACAGCTGGGTAAGGGACAAGCGAACGCCTCCGCTTTGCCACCCATCAGCATGGCGGAACTACGTCAACAAGTGCGAGAAAATCCATTTCGCCCATTGTCATCTGCTATAAATTTAACCGATAATGGGTATCATAATTTCTTATCATTGGCACATGGATGTGCGCTAATTGAAACCATCTATCCGGGAGCCATTGCCCTATGGGCGCAACAACAGCAGGGTGAGTTAGCGATTTCTTCTTTGAATGCGGTCATTGAGCGACAGGTGGGCAACTTCCGCCACATCCAAGCGGAGCAAGCCACAGCCTCCCACCTACAAGCCATCTGTTCGGCATGTACGCGCCAACCGCTATGGCAAGGGCAGGCTGTTTCCATGCACGCCATCCCTTGTCCAGAACCCTGCAACTTTTGGTTAACAAGTGCTATTGGAGCGCAAGAAAGTGATAGGTAAAGCGTATTTAGTGGGAGCCGGTCCGGGAGATGCGGACTTGATTACCGTCAAGGCATTGCGCTTAATTCAACAGGCGGATGTCATCTTGTATGATCGGCTCATTCCACAGGAAGTGTTAGCCCATGCTCACGCAGGGGCATCTCTGATTGATGTGGGCAAGCAACCCACCAAGCACCGCTTGAGCCAAGATGAGATCAACGCGCTCATCGTGGAACACGCGCTGGCGGGTTGTATGGTGGTGCGCCTCAAGGGGGGGGATCCCTTCGTGTTTGGGCGTGGGAGCGAAGAAGCGTTGGTATGTGCAGAAGCTGGCATCCCGTTTGAAGTGGTGCCGGGCGTGTCTAGCGCGTTTGCTGTGCCTGCTTATGCTGGCATCCCCCTCACCCATCGCCACGTGAGCAGTGCCTTCACGGTTATCACCGGGCACGAAGACCCCACCCAAGCCGATGCGCCCAGCCGCTTGAACTATGCCGCGTTGGCACAACAAGGCGGAACGCTGGTGGTTTTGATGGGGGCAAAGCAATTCGCCTCCATTGCCGAACAACTGATCCTGCACGGGAAATCACCCGATACCCCCGCCGCCATCGTCGAATGGGGCTGTACCCCCCACCAACGCACCTTAGTTGCCACGCTTGAAACGCTCCCCCGTTTGGCAATCGAAGCGTGCTTTCAACCTCCGTCTACCATTGTGGTGGGAGAAGTGGTTGCCCTGCGTGAAATGGGCGTGGCTTGGTTTACAGAAGGGGAACTCTTGCCTTTATGAGCTGGGCATATTCTCAAGAATTCAAGGACATTTTGCGCATCATTGGGCGGGGCAAAAAACTTCAGCGCGATCTCACCCGTGAAGAAGCCTACCGCGCCATGCAACTCATCTTGGATGGGGAAGCAAGCCCAACCCAGATAGGCGGGTTCATGGTGACAATGCGCGTTAAAGAGGAGACCGCCGACGAGATCATCGGGTTCACCCAAGCCTCGCGTGAGCGGTTGCGCCCGTTTGATGTGGGCGTGTCGGACGTGGTGGATTTTGGCTTCCCCTATAACGGGCGGTCAAAACGCCTGCAGACTGGGGTGGTTGCCACAATGGTACTTGCTGCCAGTGGTGTGCCCGTCTTGCTTCATGGTGCGGATAACATTCCCACCAAAGCAGGTGTGGCAACGCTCAACCTGTTGCAAGCGATGGGCTATCCCTCCTCTTTGCCTCCCCAACACGTCAAGCAACTGGTGCAACAAACCCATTTTGGCGTATTGGATTTGCAACATATCTTGCCCCAATGGACGGACTTAACCCCGTATCGTCACCATTTTGGGGTGCGCACGTTCATGAACACCGTCGAGAAATTCTTGAACCCCGCAAATGCCACCACCCATATCAGCGGGTTCTTTCATGGGAGCTACCTCTTACGGATGGCAAACGCGCTCCCGTCACAACGGGCGTGGATCGTGCAGGGAGATGAGGGCATGATTGATTTTCGGATGGGCAAGCGCACGCGCTTCTATCACCCTGTGGGGGATGACATGGTGGAAACCGTATTGGATACCACAGCCTATGGCTTTAGCGAGACGGACGCGCTGGACTTCCCCCCCGATGTTCAACGCCACGCAGATTGTTTGAAGCGCGTTTTAGATGGCGAGCCAAGCACTGCCTTTGAGCAGGTCGCGCTCACTGCTGGGGTGTTGCTCTCAATTTTGGGGCGTGTTCCCTCCGTCACCGAAGGGATTGAACAGGCGCGAACCCTGTTGTTGAACGGCAAGACTGCCGACTTATTCACTATTCCAACTCTATCTAATGAAGGATGAAGCATGACTACTTGGGGCGAAGTCTTGAAAGATCGCATGATACCCGACTGGGCATCAGAAGCAGATCAATTTGAGAATCAAATTTTATTGCGTAAGCAACGTAAACTAGATGAAAAAGTATTTGCCGAAACGCGCTTGCGTCGTGGGGTGTATGGGCAACGCTATGACAACGGGCAACGTCACGACGGCATCGAAACGCGCCAGTTGGTCTACCCCAATGGCGACCTCACCAAAGGACCCGATACCGCGTGGGACGCGCCGGGCATGCAACGCATCAAGCTACCCTATGGTGGCATGACCCCCGAACAACTTGAGGTGCTGGCACACCTTGCTGATGAATACTCCGACGGCATCTTGCACGTCACCACACGTCAAGACATCCAACTACACTTTGTACATATCGAAGACACCCCCGACCTGATGCGACGGTTAGCCGCTGTGGGCATCACCGTTTTAGAAGCGTGTGGTAACTCGGTGCGCAACGTCACCGCGTGCCCCATCGCTGGGGTCTGCCGTGACCAAGCATTTGATGTCACCCCATATTCTAAGGCGTTGGCATTCTATTTGTTGGGACATGATGATGTTCAAGATTTCGGGCGCAAGTTCAAGGTTGCCTTCAGTGGGTGCGAAGGGCATGCGTGCGGTTTGGTCATGATGCACGACTTGGGCTTCTTGGCACAAACGCGCGAGGTCAATGGCGAAGTGCAACGGGGCTTCAAAATGTTTGTTGGTGGGGGCTTGGGCACTGTTCCACACCAAGCAAAAGTCTTGAGCGAGTTCACGCCTGAAGATGAAATCCTCGCCTTGTCACAAGCTGTCTGTCGGGTGTATGCCCGTCTGGGTGAAAAGCAAAACCGCAACCGCGCCCGCATTAAGTTCTTGGTGTCTGATTTAGGGATCGAAGAATTTCGTCGCTTGGTTTATGAAGAGCTGGCAACCTTGCCCCATGACCAACGCTGGACGGCATACCTTGAACGCCTCGATGAGACCGACGAAACCCCCTTGAAGCCCGGCTTGTTCCTCGATGGAACACCCCTTCCAGAGGGTTTTGAAGCGTGGTACGCCACCAACGTCTATCGCCAACGTCAACAAGGTTATGCGGTTGTCACCCTGAACTTGCCACTTGGCGACCTCACCAGTAGCCAAGCCTATCGTCTGGCGGACATTGCGCGTCAATACGTGGGGGATCACCTACGGACGACCGTTGAGCAGAATATCGTTTTGCGCTGGGTAGCAGAAGCGGACTTGCCCAATTTGTACCGTGACTTGCTTGAAGTAGGCTTGGCAAACCCCAACGCTGGCACCATTGCTGACATCACCTCTTGCCCCGGCACCGACACCTGCAAACTCGGTATCGCCTCTTCACGTGGGTTAAGCACCGAACTGCGCGACCGCCTGACCGCACAAATGGCAACCATGCCCCAAGCCATGCGCGATCTCAAGATTAAGGTTAGCGGATGCTTTAACTCGTGCGGGCAACATCATGTGGCAGACATCGGTTTCTTTGGCAACAGTCGCCGTAAGGGGAACTACAAAGTGCCTCACTTCCAAGTGATCTTGGGCGGGATGTGGCGCGAAAATGCCGGTAGCTATGGCTTGGCAGTGGGGGCAATTCCCTCCAAGCGCGTGCCCGACTTCCTCACTGCAATCACGGATCGCTACGTGGCAGAACGCCATGACGATGAAACCTTCCAAAACTGGGTACAACGTTTGGGCAAAGTTGAAGTGAAGAACCTGCTACAACCCTTCACCGAGATTCCTGAATATGACCAAGACCCCACCTTCTTTTCCGATTGGGGGGACAGCCGTATTTATGGCATCCAAGATATTGGGGTGGGTGAATGTGCTGGGGAGGTGGTTTCGCTGTTTTCGATGCAAATCGCCAAGGCGGAATCTGAACACTTTGAGGCGTTGATCTCGCTTGACAAGGGAGACTATCACGCGGCGGATGCCAAAGCGTATAACGCCATGCTACAGGCGGCGCGTTCGTTGGTGCTAACCCGTTATCTCAATGTGGGCAATCAACCCGATACCATCGTACAAGAGTTCAAGCAACGCTTCTATGATACCGAGCTATTCTTTGATAAGTACGTCAAAGGGAAGTTTGCCAGCTACTTGTTCAACCGTCACGCACACCCCGTCAGCAACCCCACCGCTGATGATGCACACCGCATTGTTGAAGAGGCGCAACTGTTCATTGAAGCGGTTCACTCCGCCGAAGCCCGCATCAACGGCGCGATTACCAGTTAGGAGCATAGGATGAGTCTCAAACGATTAAGCGCAAAATTCTTTAGCACTGCCGACCAATCCCCCAACCTGACCGCCTATGTGCCGATCTTCCAACGCGCCATTCAACAACAGGCACTGGCTGGAATGCTCATTGACGTGGCGGATTATACCCACGTTCCCCAAGGACCCGGCGTGATCTTGATTGCGCATGAGATGGATTATGCAGTGGATAACTCACGCGGGGAGTTGGGCATCATGGTGACGTATAAGCACATTGCCGAAACCCACTTGACCGATGCCGTCTTGACCTTGTTCACCCACTTGAACGCGCTGGCAACATTGCTAGAGCAAGAGGCTGGAGCGCAGTTGCCTCTCAATCGTCAAGTGGTGGAACTTAGCTTTCGGGATCGTCTGAACTTCCCCAACCAACCTGAAACCCTCACGCTGGTTGAGCCTGCTTTGAGCGTAGTCTTGGCGGCTGTGGGCGGAGGGGAAGTGCGCCCCGTCCACAATGACCCACGCGAACCGTTTACGGTGCGCCTTGCCTTAGCAACGGATCTCCTGCCTATAGGCTAAAACCTCCGTTGGCATAGATTTCCCCTCATGCGTGGTGTGTTATTCACAGTGGGGGGAATCTACCAACCGCGCTTTGCCCCATGCCATCCCCACAATCTACACAAAAATGAGCGATTTGTTGGGATTGGGATAACCTTCATCCAAGAATTTGCTACACTTACACCAGAAGATCACTGTTCTTTTGGGTATCATGAAAATTTATCTCAGCTATCGTAGCCTAGATCGAGAGACCATCCGTAGCTTGGTTTCTGACCTCCAAAATATTGGGCATGAAGTCTGGACAGATCATCATAGTGCCACATCCTATTGGTGGGACAACATCCTTGAGGGGATTCGGGGATGTCATGTTTTCATCTTCGGACTCAACAAAGGATGGTTTGATACGGAATCCTGCCAGCGTGAATTTGCTTATGCGACCACACTCAACAAACCGCGCATAGGAATCAAGCTGGATCAAATCACCATAGATGATCTACCCCCTCTTGTGCGCCAAGTGCAACTGATTGATTACCGTGACAATCGTCAAAGTGATCTCCA
The DNA here is from genome assembly GCA_049318945.1 of Phototrophicaceae bacterium. Lineage (GTDB taxonomy): Bacteria > Chloroflexota > Anaerolineae > Aggregatilineales > Phototrophicaceae > CAIRDJ01. The sequence continues at coordinate 23,219 of JBMOEO010000002.1, forward strand.
ATTCTTGGAATTGCAACGTGCCATCAATCGCATTCCCATTCCCATTCCCCTCCCTGATACCTTGCCTGAAGTGCCACAACCCCCCGCCCAATACTTCAGCGAGGTAGACTATCAACTCAAACGCTTGCACCTTGCTGAAGAAGCACAGACTGCTATGGTCAAGAATCTGAAGTCTTTGGTGCGTCGCAAAGAAAATACGGAGCGTGCCCGCGCCTTGCTAGAACAACTACAAAAGCATCCCGATGCTACCCCATCTGTAGTGGAGACGGTGCATGAAGCCCTCAAGGGGGGGGAGCGCATCCGTGAAACCAACATGGTGATGACCCATGAAATCTTACCCACGCTGCCGGAAGTCCTCACTCGTCCGTCACGCCCACCCATCTTGCCAGAACTATGGGCGCAGGTGGTCTACCTAAAAACCCTCACCCTCCACACCGATACTGTCCATCGTGTGCGCTTTCATCCTAAGCGTCCGCTGTTGGCTTCTGCCTCAGCGGATGGCACAGTACGTTTGTGGCACACCAGCAAGGGGGAGCCATTCGCCCTGTTGAATGGGCATGAGGGGGTCGTGCGTGATGTGGCGTGGAATTCTGATGGGAAGATGCTGGCATCTGCTGGCACGGATACAGAAATTCGCGTGTGGCACATTGAAGGAAGCCGTGAGGTGTCGCGCTTGCGTGGGCACAATGACTGGATTTTGCGCATGTGTTTTTCTCCCCATCAAGATATTCTTGCCTCTGCTTCCAGCAATGAAATAACCATGTTCTGGAAGCTAAGCACTGCAGAAACCATTCAAACATTGGGGGGGCATTCAGGCTGGGTGACAGCGTTACAGTTTAGTCCTGATGGTACGTTGTTTGTCACGGGTTCACATGATGGCACGGTGCAAATTTGGAACGCCCCCCGTCGCAAGCGCATTCACATTTTGAAGTTTGGAAGCGTGGTGGAGGATGTCGCCTTTTCATCCTTTGGCACAACGTTGGCAGTGGCATTGCGTGATGGCACGATTCGCATGGTGAATGTGCCCAAGCAAGAGGAGTTCGCCGTCTTGCGTGGGCATCGTGGCGCGGTGACGAGCATTGAGTTTAGCACCGACCGCATGACGCTTGTTTCGGGTGGGGACGATGGGATAATCCGCATGTGGGACATTAGCAATCTAAACGAACGCGCACAATTGATCGCCCATCAAGGGGCGGTGCTTTCGCTGGCAATTAGCCCACACAACGACCTTATCGCTTCCGCCTCCGATGATGGCACGATTAAATTGTGGGGGCTGGTTTAGCTCATCAACCGTTCCCACTCCTGCATCAATTGCTCTAGCTCATGTTCGGCACGGGTGTAATCTTTGCCCAAGCTCTCGATCTTTTGCGCAGCGGCGGCGGTGCTGGCGGTTTCGATCTGTGCGCTCAACTCGCTCAGGCGTAGCTCCAGTGCCTCGATTTGTTTTTCAACCACCTCAAGACGTTTCTTGAGTTCAAATGGGTTTAGCCCATGTTTCTTTTCGGTGGGCTTGCCGTTGCTCTTGGGCAATGGATTAACGGTGACGGGGGTATTCTTGCGGAGCAACTCTGCCTCACGCTGTTTCATGTAGTCGGCATAGCCACCTTCAAAGACCAACACGCGCCCGATGCTTGCACCGTGTTGTGGGGGATGAGCAACCCATATTTGGGTGGCGATGGCATCCACCAGATAGCGATCATGGCTGATGAGAATCACCGTCCCGCGATAGTGGGTGAGCATCTCTTCTAAAACTTCTTGGCTAGGAATATCAAGGTGATTCGTTGGCTCATCCAACAGCAACAAGTTCGCTGTGCCCAATGCCAGCTTTGCCAGGGCAACGCGCCCACGTTCCCCCCCCGATAATGCCCCCACCTTGCGGAAGACATCATCCCCTCGAAACAAGTACCGCGCTAAATAACCGCGTGCTTCTGCCGTAGTCATTTGATTAGCGGTGTTGAGGATTTCATCAATGATGCTGTTTTCGGGATTTAAGCCTTCATGTGCTTGGGCAAAGTAGCCCACCTCAATCTTGTCGCCCACGAGCATCTCCCCTTGGATGGGGGCTAAGTGTCCAAGAATCGTTTTAATCAGGGTACTCTTGCCCACCCCGTTTGCCCCAATCAAGGCGGCAATCTCGCCACGTCCTAGCTTCATCTCCCCCATTTGCAAAAGAGGCTTGTCGGGATAGCCGACAATTGCCCCTTTGGTTTGAATGACAAACTCATTCCCGCGATGGTTGATGCTCATCTGAAAGTGCATCTTGTCATGGTCTTGATCCGCCGCTTGTAGGAGGTTGTCGCGTTTGAGGCGGTCAAGGCGTGTGCGTCGCCCTTGTGCTTGGCGCGTATTTTGCCCCGCGATATTGCGTCGGATGTATTCTTCCTCTTTAGAGATGAACGCCTGTTGTGCCTCAAATTGTTTTTGTGCGAGGGCACGCCGTTCTTCGCGTTGAGTCAAATAGGTGGTGTAGTTGGCGCGGTAGCTATCTAACCGCCCAAAGTCTAGCTCCCATACCACATTGGCGAAGTTATCAATGAAGTAGCGATCATGGCTGATTGCCAATACCGCGCCACTAAACTCTTTCAGGTAGCCTTCTAACCATTCAATGGCATCTACATCAAGGTGATTGGTTGGCTCATCCAACATCAACAAATCTGGGGATTCCAACAAGAGGCGTGCCAATAATGCGCGGGTCTTTTGCCCCCCGCTCAAAACGGCTATATCTAACTCAAACTGGTTTTCGTTAAACCCTAACCCCTCTAAAACCGTTTTGATGCGTTGGGTATAGGTGTAGCCACCGTCCGCCTCAAACTGTTCTTGTAACCGCCCATAGCGTTCTAGCAGGGCGGCATCGGCTTGCCCAAGCTGATCCTCTAGCTCAGTCAGTTCTTCCTCGCGCTGGCGTAAATCACCAAACGCGCCCAACACTTCTTGATAGAGGCTGTGCCCCCCGTGTAGCTCTGGGCGTTGGGGTAAAAAGCCCATGCGCAAGTTACGCATGGTTTGTACTTCACCGCTGGATGGGGTGGATTCCCCAAGCAAAACCGATAGCAACGTTGTCTTGCCCGCACCGTTGGGTCCAACAAGGGCAATCCGTGCTTGGTGAGGAATTTCCACCGTGATATTGCTGAATACGGTATAGTCGCCGTATGACTGGGCGAGGTTGGTCGCATTAAGAAGGGACATACACCCACGATCCTATATCGGATAACTCATCATGATTGGTTGCCCTTATTATAGGGGGGGGCATGCGTTGGGCAAGGTGGCACGGGCAACAAAAATGATAGAACTGCGCTAACGATAGCCGTCTTCATCTGCTACAATGCTTAAGTTATTTTGAGAAAAAGGGTAGCATAAAATGATTAACGATGTGATTGCTGAAACCAAAGAACGGATGCAAGCCAGCCTAGATTCGTATAACCATGATTTGAGCGGAATGCGAAGCGGACGGGCAAGCACTGCATTGGTGGATAAGTTGATGGTGGATTACTATGGACAACCCACCCCCCTGCGCCAATTGGCGAACATCTCCACGCCAGAAGCCTTACAAATCATGATTCGCCCTTACGATGCCAGCGCACTCAAAAGCATTGAGAAGGCGATTCAAGAAGCGAAGTTAGGCGTGAACCCCAATAACGATGGCTCTGCCATTCGCTTGAACATGCCCCCCCTCACGCGCGAGACTCGCCAAAAATTGGTGAAGGTTCTCAAAGACCGCACGGAAGAGGCGAAGATTGCAATCCGTAATATTCGGCGTGATGGCAACAAAGACATCAAGGACTTCGCCGATGAAAAACTCATCTCTGAAGACGATCAAAAGCGTGGAGAAGAGCGCATCCAAAAACTAACCGATGAACACATCGCTAAACTGGACGACCTAGCCAAAGCCAAAGAAGAAGAGATCACGGAAGTATAAGGATGGAAAGCAACCTAGAGTTGAAAATCCCCAACCACGTTGCCATCATCATGGATGGTAACGGGCGTTGGGCTGCGTCCCGTGGGTTGCCACGCACAGAAGGACACCGCCACGGCACCGAGAACTTGCGACGCATCTTGCGCAGCAGTGCTAAAGTGGGCATTCGTATTCTAACCATTTATGCCTTCTCTACGGAAAATTGGAAGCGTCCTCCGCAAGAAGTGATGATGTTGATGCGCATCCTAGAGACGGTGCTAGATCGAGAAATTGATGAGCTAGACCGCGAAGGCGTACAGATCCGCCACATTGGGGAAACAGAGGGCATTGCCCCCTATCTGCTCAAGAAGATTCAACAGGCTTGTGAGCGCACCGCCCACAATAGCCAGCTCATCTTGAATGTCGCATTCAACTATGGGGGGCGTTCTGAGATTGTGCATGCCGTGCGGAAGATCGTAAGGGATGGTATCTCGGTGGAGCAAATCGACGAGGAGTTAGTCAATCGCTATCTCTATACGGAGGGCTTGCCAGACCCTGACCTCATCATCCGCACCAGCGGAGAATTGCGCGTGAGTAACTTTTTGATTTGGCAAGGCGCGTATTCCGAATATTATGCAACAGAAACTTATTGGCCCGACTTTGACGAAGATGAGCTATTGGTGGCGATTGAGTCCTACTCTCGGCGTAAGCGTCGCTTTGGCATGACGGACGAACAAGTGCATGATGAGCTAGATTCATTGTCGTAACAAAGTTTTATCCTGTAATCAGCATAACCTATGGTATGCTCAACAAGAGTTGTAATGGTGGATGGAAAGCATGACCAATTTTTTGAATGTGCCCAATGTTCAGCGTATGTTTACCGATGGAGATGAAGCCGGCTTAATTGATGCTCTGTATCACCACAAGCCTGTTGTGCGCCAAGAAGCTGCCATCGCCTTAGCAGACTTAGGCTCGCTGTCTGCCAGCACCATTCTATTAACCTTGATGGACAATGAGACCGACATCAAAACACGTCAGGCATATTGGCGTGCATTGGCGAAGCTAGGGGTTGAACTAGAGGAAGAGCCAATAGAGGATACGGTAACGGTTTCGCGCATTGATCGCCTCGTCCAGCATCTCAATAGTGGGGTTGCTGATGCCAGCATTCAAGCCGCTTCTGCCCTCGCGGAGATGAATGCACAGTCGGCAGTGCCCACGCTGTTACAAGTATTCAAGACGGATGAATATCCACCTGCTGTGCGCCTTGCCGCGGCAAAGGCATTGTTAACCCTCAATCAGGCAACGCCAGAGATGATGCTATTGCGCGGTATCCAATATACCGACTGGAAAGTTCGGCGTAATAGCGCAGCAGTGTTGGGCGCATTGCATGCTGATTGGGCGGTTGAGCCACTGGGTAAGCTCTTATACGATACCCATGAGAGCGTAGCACGAACAGCACAAAACGCCCTAGAGCGTATTGCCACCCCAGAAGCACAGCAGGTCATTCAGCAGGCAAAAGAGTTCTTGATGAAGACGGTGGTCAATTTGGACGAAGACCTTATCAACAGCATCTTGAATCAGGTTGAATTGGATAAAGATACACCCACCTCGCTAAACCGTCCGCTTGGGCTAAACCGAGAAATGAGACGCTTGAATATCGGGCGCGACGCAAACCGCTAAAGAGGGTGGTTTGTGCGTGGTAGCGTGGTGACAAAGCCACCACGCTATCCTATTGTTGCGGGGTGGATTATTCGCCCCCGCCACCATCTCCGCCACCGCCGTCACCACCACCGCCATCTTGCGGTTGCTCTTGAGGAGCGGGTTGTTCTTCAACGATGGGTTGCTCTTCAATCACAGGTTGTTCTTCCACAGCGGGCTGTTCTTCAACTATAGGTTGTTCAACCACAGGCGCAGTTTCCACAGCATCATCTTCATTCAAGAATGCGCTGAGGTTGGGGTCATCCGCCATAGCATCTTGCAACAATGCCGATAACGTTTCATCTTCACCTAACAGACTCAAGAATTGACCAAATGCGTCGAGGTCAGCCGTGAGGGCGGATAACCCCACCAATCCATCAGCCAACCCGTCTAGGTCGGTCAATAACCCCTGAAGCGTGCTCAGTGTGGAAGGATTCTCATTCACCGCTAACAAGAAATTCTGGGCGATGGTGTCATTGGTGGCTAGAACCTCTAGCAAGAACTCTCCTGCTTGTGGATCATCTTCGGTGGCAAGGGTGGTCGTAAAGAGGATGAGCGCGTTAGGGGAGTCTTCGGCTTCTGCCAGCAAAGTCTCTAGCGCGGCGGGGCTGGATTTCAAGCGGTCATAGATCAGGGATGCCAACTCCGGATCATCTGCAAGCGTTTCGTTCAACGCTTGCGTTAGCTCATCACTTTCAGAGGACACCACAAGGAACAAGTCTGCCCCGTTGGGGTCGCTGGTTACAAGACTCGCAAAGAAATCACCAAAGGCTAACGGGTCTTCTGATTCTTGAATGAGGCTTTGGAGCGAAGTCAACCCGTTGGGATCGTTATAGGTTGAGTCTACCAAGAGTTCACCACTGAGGGGGTCTTCTGCCAATAATGTGCTCAACGCTTCAAGGCTAACGCCTGCTTCCACCAACAACTCAAGTAGCCCGATTGCATCGTCGCTATCGTCGTAGTCTTCATCATCCAAGTCCGCATCTGTGGTGAAGTCCAAGATCAAGTCAAGCGCGTCTTCAGTATCTGCCAGATCAGGAACGAGGTTGAGCAAGGCTTGGCTATTTTCTACCTGCTCAATGGCTTGTGCATTGAGGGGCTTCAGCTCATCGAAAACACTAGGATCAAAGAACCCATTGCCGATGAAGAATCATTTCTGAGTCAATAGGTTGTAAGGTGAACCCGCTGGAATCTTCGCCCGCTTCTGGTTTATCGTAGTTCAAATTCACCCCTTGTGGGATGATGATGGGCGCGGTGTAGTTGGCTAGGTCAATCCCTTGACGGAAGGGGGCGTTGCGTTGGATGCGCCCACGAAAGAATCCATTCAACGATAGCAAGGGGTGATGCAGGTTAGTGTTGGGCAATTGATAGGTGATGTTGGTTTCGTTGTTGGCACGCGCCTTCACAATTCCGCTGGCGATGGTCATGTTCCAACGTTCTGGGCGACGCTTGGCACTGGTTTGTACTTCGGTATCCTGCGCGTTTTCAATAGCTTCAAGGTCTGCTAACACATCCCCACGCCAAATGAGCGATGTCCCCCCGCGTGTTTCTAAGAGCAACTCGTTCAGCTGTAGCACAGCAGTAGGGGTGTCTGCAGGGGTTTCAATCACAATTCCGTAAGAGGCATCCCCACTACTTCCACGTGCCGTATCAAGCAAGATTTCAAAGCTGGGCACATTAACCGTTTGTTGCTGATACACCAGACGGGTGGAGGATTCCGTCACACTGAGGGCACTGTTTTCTGCGAGTAAGCGCACCGTCACCCCTGCTTCTTCAAGCGCATACGGATGGGCATGGAGGCTACTCAATCCCCCTAAAAGCATAAGCATAATGAAAGTGAGGATACGATGAAACTGCATAAAGATGCGATTCAAGAGCATCATGAAACCCTTCGCCTAATCTGACATGGTTGCTAACATATCGTGAGGATAGCCCAGCGAGGCGCAAATGTGAAGGAATGAAGTTAGTTTTTTATAGTATTGTGTGCAATATAGCCCCTCGCACAAGCTGACAAGGGGCTATCAACCGTTACGCTTGCGGAGGGGTGTGCGTGCCCAGCCCTTTATAACCGAGCGCGGCAATCGTCAGATCACGGGCACTTTGCTCTCCGCTTTCCCCAGTTGTGCCAAGCATCTCCGCCAGTTCTGCTGTGCGTGCTTCATCAGTCAGCAGTTGCTGAATGTGGGTAGAGGTGCGGTTATTGATGATGCGCTTTTCTACTTTGAAGTGTGCATCTGAATATGCCGCCAGCTGGGCAAGGTGCGTCACCACCAACACTTGGTGATGGTTTGCCAAGTTCCACAACTTTTCACCCACCACGCTTCCTAACCGCCCACCAATCCCCTGATCGATCTCGTCAAAGATGAGGGTATCGGTGGGGTCTGCCATAGTCAACGCTTGCTTCATCGCCAACATGATGCGGGCGGTTTCGCCCCCGCTTGCCACTTTTGCAAGGGGCATCATCGGTTCGCCGGGGTTCGCGCTCATCATAAATTCCACGTGGTCAACCCCGCTGGCATCAAAGGCAAGGCGTTGATCCCCCACAAAGCACCCCTCTTGATCGCGCTGTTGGCTCACTTGTACGCTGAACCTTGCTCGCCCCATGCGCAAATCTCCCAACTCTTGGACGATCTGCCACGCCAGCTTTTCCCCTGCCTGTTGACGGGCTTGGCTCAAGGTTTGAGAAACCGCCCCAATTTTGTGCAGGAGCGCGTCTTCCTCCGCCTCAAGTTTTTCTAGGTGAATATCGCTGTTGTCGATGCGTTCCAGTTCTATCCGTGCGCTTTGGCAATATTCCAAGACGTGGCTAACGGTGATGCCATATCGTCGCCGAAGCGTGTTGATTAACTCTAACCGCTCTTGGATTTCATCCAGACGATCAGGATCATATTCTAAATCATCGGCATAATCGCGGAGGGTGAGAGCCAATTCTTGTAGCGTGTCGCTCAAGCTATTGGCGGTGTCCACTTCTTCTTTGAGTGACTTATCAATGTGGGCGATCTTTTCGACAAGCACCGCGATCTGTTGGAGTTGGTCAATGGCAGGGATGCTGTCATTGGTGTCGTCACCGTCTAAGATTGCCAGCGTGTCTTGAAGCAACTTAGCAAGTTGCTCGCTACTGCCCAAGCGTTTGCGTTCGATCTCCAGTTGATCCTCTTCCCCAGCTTTCAAGTTAGCGGATTCAATCTGTTCAATGTCATAGCGCAACTGTTCCGCACGCCGTTCTAGCTTGTTGCGGTCAGACTGCAAGATGCGCAACTCTTTACGCACCACGCTCAACTCACCTACCATCTCGCCCAGTTGCTGACGGCGATCAAACAGGCTGGCATAGCGATCAAGCAGGTCAATATGGGAGCGTGGCTTGAGGAGCGAAAGGTGTTCGCTTTGCCCGTGTATATCAATGAGGTGTGTGCCCACACTATTCAAGATGGAGATGTTGATGGTGCTACCATTCACCCGCGCGGTGGAGCGTCCGTTCTGGCGAATCTCTCGGCTAAGGATGATGGAATCAGGATCGGAGCCTTCGATCAATCCCTCTTGTTCAAGGATGGGCAACACGTATGGGCGAGCAGCAGGGGTGACAGAGAAGACGGCTTCAATCACCGCTTTATCTGCCCCAGCGCGGATCATGCTTGGCTCCGCCTTGCCACCCATCAAGACCTCCACCGCATCAATGATGATGGATTTGCCTGCCCCGGTTTCGCCACTAATCACATTTAAGCCGTTGGTAAAATGAAGTTCCAATTGGTCAATAATTGCAAAGTTACTGATACGAATTTCTTCAAGCATGTTATCACCTGTGTCTAAGGGAAAAACGTCCTATCACGCCCACTACTACCACGATCGTATAGATAATCACGCCAAGTTGGCTGAATACATAGCCCACAAACGACGGGCGCAATTGTTGCAGAATGGCTTGTGCTTGTTCGGGGGGGAGTTGTGCCAATGCTGCGGGAATCGGGATGGATGCCCATTGCCAGTACAACACACCCAGCGCGGCAATCACAATCCCTATTGCTAAAGTCTCACCCATGTAGCGACCGCGCTTACGCTTGTTGACGGTTAACGCCGCTTCGGTGATGATCCCAATGGCAAAGGTGCTAAACAAGAGCGAAAAGAGCATCCCTAGATAACTGGCGATGAACGCGCCCAGTGCCCCCAATGCCACCCCCACCGCCAACAATTTGCCATAGTCTGCCCCATCCGCATTGAAGAAGGTGTTGTCTTGAACGCGGACGCACTCCCTACACCGATAGCCGACGGGGGTTCTAACAGCACACTTGGCGCAGATTAAGCGTTCGCATCGGTTACAACGGAGGGCGGTTTCAAGCGTGGGGTGTACCTGACAGTAGGTATTGCCGTCGGCATCCACCACATCTTCAACGACAACGGGCGGGTTTCCAAATGTCTTCACGGTTTCCGTCATGTTCGTTTGCCTCTCAATCATCACTTAAACCATCAGTTAAACTTTAGTTTAGCAGGGATGTTGTGGTTGTGGATGCGCGGTTCTAAGCGATCCAAGATAGAGCGATAGAAGTAGTTGCGTTGCCCCAAGCGGATGAACCTTCCGCTGATTTCAGAAGCCTGTATGACCACACAATCATTCGGCTTGAGGTTCATGATCGCCGTCCCATCCAAACGCAAAACGCTTTCACGTGGGCGTTCAGCAGAAACCACCACCTGCACGCTTGCGCCCTCGCTCAAGACAATCGGGCGATCCATACTGAGGTGGGGTGCCACCGGCACAATCAAGAAGTTGCGCAGTTCGGGGGGTAAAATGGGTCCTCCTGCCGCCAGCGCGTAAGCCGTTGAGCCGGTCGCGCTTGCCACAATCAGCGCGTCAGCATGATAGGTGGTTGCCCAATCTCCATCAATGTATAACTGAAGCAAGATTGTCCCAGCGGCATCCCTGCTGATAACCACATCGTTGAGGGCTTGATGACTGCTGATGCTTGTCCCATCACGCAAGACTTGCGCATACATCATCATGCGCTCTTCAATCCAATAGTGCCCCTCTAACAGGGCGATGAAGTTTTCTTGCCAAGTTTGTGGGTCAGCGATGGCGGTTAAAAAGCCCAGATAGCCCATGTTGACCCCCAAGACCGGCACACCGTGTGGGGCGCAAGCCCGCACCGCGCGTAAGATTGCCCCATCCCCCCCAATCGCAACCACCATATCAGGATGCTCTAAGAGCAGGGAATGGGTTTGTGGTGTCCAATCATCGGTGAGCCACGTCTGCAGGTTATGAGATTGTAGGAAGCCTAACATCGCCCGCCCAAGTTCTTGTGAATGGGGACGCTCGGAATGGGTGACGATGCCAATCGTTTGTAGCTGACTCAATAGGTTAACACTCTCGTTTGGTTTGGGAATCACTACATCAATAGTATAGCGTGAAATACATGTGCTTGCCACCCGAAATTAGAACAAATTTGCTATTCCGTTGATTTTAGGACGGGACGCTCCACGCTCTTCAGGACGAATCCCTCATCAAAGCTACCGCGTTGATCGCGGCGGGCTTGGCGGGCTTGCCAGATTTCTGTCTCGGTATAGCCCATCATCTTGCCGATCCCAATCAATACCTCTATCACGTCGGCAATCTCATCTAGGTTGGGGCGTGACAGCAATTCTAGGTGTTCCTCCGTGAGCTTCTCATAGAGTTTCGCTTGTAAGTCTTGCCCACTCACGCGCTCCACTAACGGCACGCGCCCATCCTCCCGAATGATGGCGGGGATGTTGTCGCGCACCAACTTACCCAAGACTTCGCTCACAATCACTTGATCGGAACGGTGCCCTTCTTGCCCATTGCGCCACTGGCTCAAGTGTTCTTGTAGAAGGCGAGTTGCTTGCTCAATCAAAAAGGTATCTTCCATAGATGAGTTCAAAAAATAATATTGGTTGACCTCATCGTAGGTGAACATTGCCTGCTCTGCTAATTGGAGGGTCATGACACGGGCAAGATTATGCTCAAAATAAAGTTGCATGTGGGGGTTATAGGGCATCATCGATTCGATTAAGTTCTGTCTGGTTGCTCGCCCCCCGTTCTCTAATAAGTACAATAAAATAGCGACTTGGTTAACATCTTCTTGAACAAGGTTGCTCTCAAGATAACTCACGATTGCTTGTAGATTCATCATAGATTGTATGCTCCAGTTTGATTTGCCACCAGCTTTCTTCGCCTAGTATGGTAGCACACTTCAATTTTGAGCAATACGGCAAACGTGTTAAGCAAAAAAGGCATCCCGATTGGGATGCCCTGAATGGATTAAAAAGCGTGTATTGTCGTCGATTTAGCCGAAACGACCAGAGATGTAGTCCGCAGTCTCTTGGCTTTGGGGAGATTCAAACATCCGCGCGGTTTCGTTGAACTCAATGAGTTCACCCCAGCGGGTTTCCTTGTTGCCAGTTTCTTTCTTGCGGATATTGAAGAAAGCGGTATAGTCGCTGGCACGTACTGCTTGTTGCATGTTGTGGGTGACAATGACAATCGTGTAGTTATCTTGCAACTCACGCATGAGTTCTTCAATGCGTTGGGTGGCGATGGGGTCTAGGGAAGCACAAGGCTCATCCATCAAGATCACTTCGGGTTCAACAGCGATGGTGCGGGCAATGCACAAGCGTTGTTGTTGCCCACCAGAAAGAGCCATGCCACTCTTGTTCAAGTCATTCTTGACTTCATCCCACAACGCCGCACCGCGCAAACTCTTCTCAACAATTTCATCAAGCACCTGCTTATTGTTGACACCCATCACGCGCGGTCCATAACAAATGTTGTCGTAGATGGATTTGGGGAAGGGGTTCGGCTTTTGGAATACCATACCAATCCGACGGCGAACTTCTACCGAGTCCACTTGGGGCGCGTAGAGGTTTTGCCCTTGAAACACGATCTCACCTTCTACACGGGTGGAAGGGATGAGTTCGTTCATGCGGTTGATGGAGCGTAAAACGGTACTCTTGCCACAGCCAGAAGGTCCGATGAATGCGGTGATTTTATTACGCGCAATCGGAATGTTGATGTTTTGTACAGCCATATAACTGCCGTAGAAAACCTTGACATTTTTGAGTTCTAGGATGGGGTCGTTGACGGATGCAATGTAACGTGGTGTCCCATCTTGTTGAATAGTGCTGTTCAAGACCATGATTAAAAATCCCCCTCAATGATTAGCTAAGGTTCTTGCTATAGCGATTGCGCAAGATGATGGCAAACGTGTTTAGCACAAGAAGCAAAATGAGCAAAACGATAATCGCCGCCGCCGCAATGTGTTGATATTCCGGTTGGGGGCGTGATGTCCAGTTGTAGATTTGAATGGGAATGACCGTGAAGGGTGAAAAGACGTTGTTAGGATCACTCGTCAAAACGGTAGAAGCACCCACCACAATCAACGGGGCGGTTTCTCCGATGGCGCGGGAGAAAGCTAAGATCGTCCCAGTGAGAATACCAGGGATGGCAGCAGGCAAAACTTGACGGGAAATCGTCTGCCACTTGGTTGCACCCAATCCATACGATGCTTCACGGATGGTACGTGGGACGGCACGGATTGCCTCTTGCCCGTTGATGATGATAATCGGCAAGATCAGCAACGCCAAAGACATCCCAGCTGACAGGATGGTGCGCCCGTTAGCGTTCGCCTCAACCCCTAAACCACTGAATGCACTGCCGGAGGTGATGAACACTAAGGCGCGGACGAAGATGGACAAGCCCAAAATACCATAGATGATGGAGGGCACGCCTGCCAAGTTGCGGATATTGGTTTCGATCAAGCGGTTGACCGCGTTGGCGGTGGCGTATTCTTCAAGATAAATTGCCGCCCCCACGCCCAAAGGCAATGCCGTTAGGATGGTGACAAGCATGATCCACAAAGAGCCGATTAAAGCGGTGCGAACGCCGATGTCATTGACATTGGCACTTTGCCCATTCTGCAAGAAACGCCCACTCAACCAACTACGGAATTCGATGGTGGCTTCGGGGAATTTCTCGGTTGTTTCTGCATCAATGGCGGCGCGGTTGGAAGCGGATTCATAGAACGAATACGTCTTAAGAATGTCTACCCCCACCACTTCGGTATTCACAAAGGTCAACATCTCGGACGGGGTGGAGTTTTCTACCAACAGAGCCAGTACCTGATCGTCAGAAAGATCGGTGATCTTCTGCTCGCTAGGATTAATTCCCTCTGGGAAGACAACATTCCCCAGTGCTTGATCGAGGTTCAAGGTGGTGAACTGATCGGGAGCAACGGCGGCGAGGGTGTCACGCACCAATACCAAAATACGGCGTGGGGCGTTTTGTTGCAGGATTTCGCCCAGTTGGTTTTTGTCCAAGTTCTCTAGGGGTTCATCTGACAGGGTGGTAGGGTCAATTTTGTATTGCACCACGACCAAACCAAAGTTCTGATTGAGAACCGTCAGGGCAAGAACGATCAGCGATAGCACCGCCACCACAAGGGAAGAGCGATACAAGTAGGTATAAAGAACCCCCTGCGTTTGGCGTGCCTGTAGTTTTTGCTTGTATTGGTCTTGTGTGATGTTGAGGAGCGATGTCATCAATATGCCTCCCGAAAGCGACGAACAATCCAACCACTCACCAAGTTTAAGATCAAGGTGATGATGAAGAGCGTTAACCCAATGATGAAGATGCTGTTATAGTCAATCGAATTGTAGGAGAGGTCGCCACCGCTGATGCGTGCAATGTGACCGGTCATGGTTTCTGCACCGACAAACGGGTTAAAGGTGAAGTTCGGGCGTGCCCCAGCGGCAATCGCCACGATCATGGTTTCTCCAACTGCACGCGAAACTCCCACAATCAAAGCTGCCAACACGCCAGAGAGTGCCGCCGGCACCACCACGCGGACGGTGGTTTCTAGGCGTGTGCTACCTAGTCCATACGATGCTTCGCGCAGGGAACGGGGGACAGCGTGCAAGGCATCCTCACTCATCGAGCTGATGGTGGGGATAATCATGATGCCCATGACGATGCCTGCTGAAGCGACATTGTAGATTTCTACCGTGTTGCTCCCCAACAAGCCACGTAACAAGGGGGTCATGAATTGAATGGCGAAGTATCCATAAACGACAGTGGGCACCCCTGCCAAGATTTCAAGGATGGGCTTGAGGGTATTGCGTAAATTGGCGGTAGCATATTCACTCAAGTAAATTGCCGCCCCCAACCCTAACGGGAATGCCACCAACATAGCGATTAATGAACTCATCAAGGTGGCGTTCACCAAAGGCGCAATCCCAAACAAACCGAGTTGCGGTTGCCATTGACGACCGGTCAAAAACTCTACCCATGAAACGGGCTTGGGATAATGTAATGTTTCATCAGCGGGGTGGTTTGCTGCTGAAATATCCCCTACCGCGCGTTCAACCTCTAGGGTGTTTTCCGTCACTTGGGTGACGACCATGATCTCTGAACTGGGCGCGATTTGGATTCTGTCGCCAATTTCAAACAAGAGTCCATCACCCTCTTCTAGGGTTACGGTGGTATCTTCAGTGGTCATGGCAGCAACCGTTTTGATTTGGCGTTCGCGCATGGGTTGCAAGGTTGCCCCTGCTTGATGCAAGGTAGCTAGGGTGTCCAATTGAGCGCGTTGAATGTTGATGCCGTTGTTGGTGGGGTCTTCTAGGTTTTCTACACGAGATTCAATCAAGACGATCTCGTTGTTGATCTTGAGGTAGCTATTGGGTGCTAATGTAGCCCGAACCTCGTTGGCAACCTCCCCAATCAAAATGAATGTATCGTCGGTTGCCAAAGACGTTTGTAGATCAAACGTCGCCCCGCCTTCTACAATGCTCAGTTGTTTGATGGGAAGCCACGCTTCTGAACCGAAAAACAAGAAGGATTCACGCCCCAATACAAGGACAATACCGATGGTGGTAAAAATGGAAACCACCCCACAAAACAATAGGATTGCTCGAATGATTTCCTCACCAACACGCGCTCGTTTATATAACGTGGTGTTGTCTTTCGAGCGTGCTTGCCCCAACCCACGCTCCAAAGGTGTGAGTGGTTGTACCGCTCCAGATTCGTTCATGGTTGATTACCCTTCCAACTTTCTTGAACATTCAACCGCTTAAACAAAAGATAACAATAGAGTTAATATAACGTTAGATACTACCTGATTTCCCCTGAAATTAAAAGAGAGGTACACCATTGGCATACCCCTCTTTAATGATGATTTAACTCATCAAACTTGCAAAGGCAAATTACATGCCGAGCATCAACTTGAGAACAGCAACCTTAGCAGCGAAGAGTTCAGCTGCGGGTGCTGGGAAGTAGCCAACTTCTACAACAACGTTGTTGACGTTGCTCAAGGTGTAAGCCAAGAATTGACCAACTTGGGGCTTCTCAGCAACGATGCCAGCGTCGGTGTACATGAACAAAGGACGTGCCAAAGGATAGGTAGCAGCATCAACGGTTTCTGCAGTAGGAGCGATACCTTCAACAGAGAGTGCCTTGAGGGTGTCAGCGTTTTCTGCGTAGTATGCGTAACCGAAGAAGGAAACAGCGTAGGGTGAACCTTGTACACCTTGAACGAGGATGTTGTCATCTTCAGAGGTGGTGGGGTCTACAGAAAGGATAGGAGCTTCATCTTTTTCAAAGACTGCTTCTACGAAGTAGTCGAATGTACCAGAGTCGGTTCCGGGGATGAAACGTTGGATGGGTTCAGCGGGCCATTCAGCGCGAACGTCAGACCAGTTTGCAGCAGAACCGAAGATCATAGCAAGTTCAGCAAGGGTGACATCAGTAGCGAAGTCGTTTTCAGCAGAAACTACAACAGCGAGTGCGTCGGTGCCCAAGCGAACTTCGATGGGGGTACGGGGGGTAGCAAGAGCAGCACATGCTTCAACTTCGCTGTCCTTGATGGCGCGAGAAGAGTTAGCGATGTCAGATGCGCCTTCAACACAGAAGCGTTCCAAACCAGCACCAGAACCGATGGAGTCAACAATCATGGAACCAGCGTAACCTTCAGCAACGAAATCTGCCAAGATACGTTCTGCCAAGGGGAATACGGTGGAAGAACCAGCAGCAGCGATGTCACCGCTAACGGTAGCAGGATCAACATTGAGGGTGAGGAGGACGGAATCAACAACGTGTACAACGCCGTTAGAAGCCATCAAGTCAACAGCAACAACGTTAGCTTGGTCAACCATAACGCCCATGTCATTTACAGAAACGGTGAGGGATGCACCATTGACGGTTGCAACTTGACCAGCAGCAACCATATCGGAGGTGACGGTACCTTCAACAACGTGGTAGGTCAAAACGCTGGTGAGCAATTCGGTGTTAGCAAGCAAGTCTTCAGCGGTGATGCCAAGAGCTTCGAGAGCAGCGGTGAAAGCAGCATCAGTTGGAGCGAAAACGGTGAATTCGCCACCAGCGAGGGTTTCTGCCAAACCAGCAGCTTCTACGGCAGCAGCGAGAACGGTGTGGTCTGCGCTACCAGCGATAACGTCAACGAGGGTGCCTTCTTGTGCGAAAGCAGCGGTGAAGGGCAAAGCCAACAACAATACAGCAATTACAGCGAAAATACGTTTGTTCATTTGTAGTACGTCTCCAAAAATGGTTGTACAGAAAATGGTTGATATACATGCAAATTTGCACGCACCCTAACTTTATACAAACTCCGTTAAGCGATTCCAAACAGAATGTTAAGAGATATGCCCTATAACAATAAGAGAATGTTATATGAACGTTAAATTGCTTTATTAATAAGTGAGGGGTGAATTAAAGATGAGCGAAATATGAGCCTACCCACCGCTACCGTGCATGACTCCCCCATCAACCAACAATAGGATAGCACCATCATTCCCTATAAAATGATGTCTCTGTAAGATGATACGGTATCGTTATTTAGATTTAGTTTGAAGGTGGCTTGAATGAGTGTTTTACCATTTCCAGAAATCAATGTCTCCCCGCGCGTCCTTCTGGGTCCTGGACCCAGCATGGCTGACCCGCGCGTCCTTAAGGCAATGTCTACCCCCTTGATCGGGCATCTTGATCCTGAGTTCTTGGTGTTGATGAACAACATGCAGGCAATGCTCAAGCAGGTGATGCAAACCGAAAACCCCATCACGCTGGCAATTGCCGGCACTGGCTCTGCCTCGATGGAAGCGGCGTTCGCCAACTTGCTAGAGCCTGACGATGAGATTCTCATCTGCATCAACGGTTACTTTGGGCATCGCATGGTGGACATGGCGCAACGCTATGGGGCGGTGGTGCATACGTTATCGGTGCCGTGGGGGGAAGTGTTCCAACCCCAACAAATAGACGACGCGCTCCGTGCGCACCCGAACGTGCGCGTCTTGGCGATTGTCCATGCCGAAACGTCAACCGGCGCACGCCAACCCCTAGATGAAATCGCACAGTTGATTCATGCGCGTGATGGATATTTGATCGGAGATGCTGTCACTTCGTTGGGTGGGGTGGCGGTGCGTGTGGATGAGGTTGGGATAGATGTGTGCTACAGTGGCGGTCAAAAGGCATTGAGTTGCCCCCCCGGTGCCAGTCCCATCACCTTTAGCCCACGTGCTATTGAGCGCATCAAGGCACGCCGAAACAAGGTTGCCAATTGGTATTTGGATGTCACGATGATTGGAAGCTATTGGGGGAGCGAACGCACCTACCACCATACCGCCCCCATCTCCATGAACTATGCCCTATATGAAAGCCTGCGCCTGATCCTTGAGGAAGGCTTAGAGAACCGCTGGCAACGTCACCGCGAAAATGCCCAATACCTTTGGGCGGGGTTAGAGGCGTTAGGCATGACGCTTCATGTGGAAGCGGACTACCGCTTGCCCACCCTAACCACTGTACGGATTCCCGAAGGCATAGATGAACTTGCTGTGCGCAAGGCGTTGCTAAACGACTACAACATTGAGATTGGTGGTGGCTTGGGCGAACTCAAGGGGAAAGTTTGGCGCATTGGCTTGATGGGCTTTTCGTCACGCAAGGAGAATGTTGCGCTGTTGTTGAAGGCGTTGCAAGAACTGCTTTAAGTGGGTGGATTGCCCCCATCCTCTAATATACGAAGGTGGGGGCAACAAGCGGTGATGTTTATTCGTGGTGGTAGTGGGGAACGGCGTAGTTCTTTTGCGCGTGTAGCCACACACTCACGGCGATTTGGAAGATGAAGATCACAGCCAAGTTCATCACCAAACGGGTGGCATCAAATTCGGTGGCAAAGATGCCCAGAATGATAATCGCCACAATCGAAAGCAAGCGTGTTGCCAGTTGGATATTGTCCGCCTGACGGTTGCCGTGATGCGTTCCAATATCAATCAGCACCAATGCAAACAAGTAGATCGCTAAACCTGCGGTATAGAGCAACCGATATTCAGCGGGCAACGCCTCGCCGGGATGCTCAAGCGTGGCACCGTAAAGTTTTTTGGCGGCAACGGCAAACGTCACCAAGCCCGCGGCGAGGGGCAGATGTCCATAGAACCACAAGCGTAAGTGCCCCGCCTTCTCAACTTCTACCCCATGATCCATCGTATCAGTGAAATAGAACCACCATAGCCCAAACGTGATGGTTAACCCAAAGACGCTATACCAGAACTGATCGACAGTGAATGCCGTGCCTTGAGCAGCATCCAAGACCTTCACGAATGCCTCACCCAAAACAATCATAGTGAAGATGCCCAGTCGCTCCTCAAGGTGGTGTGGGTCAAGCGATACCAGTTGTTGATGGGCAAGCATGTGGGGCAAGTTGGGCAAGATAAACTCAATCAAGATCGCCACCGCCCAGCCAATCCAACGGTACTCCGCAGGCAAAAAGAGTGAGCCGATCCATAGGATTGCCCCCACGCCAAACGCAACCGCATAGTCAATGGAGAATCGCGCGGTTGTAGGGTGAACCCGCGCCATACGTAGATACATCAACACCAACACCAAGCGGGTTAGCACATAGGCAAGCGTGAATTGTAAGTAAAGATCACTGAAGGCATGGCTAACGCTAATCCCCAGTACCGCAACGCTTGACATCTGCATGAAAACCAACACGCGATGAAGCCAATCATCTGATACGAAGCGGTTATAGAAGAGGGTTGTGCCGCTCCATGACCACCACGTCACCGCGATCAACAGCAAGAATTGCCCAAACCCAGCCCATTCCAGATGTTTGCTGAGGAAGTTGCCAATCTGTATGAAGGTGGCAACATAGATGAGATCATAATACAACTCTAGCCAACCGATACTGCGTAAGGTGTGTCGATGGAAGATCATCTCTCGGAATGGAACCGGAGGGGTAAACATGGGGGATTTTTCGCTCATAACTAGGGCATCCTTTAAGGGTTCATATCATCAACAGGCACACTGCCATCAAAAGTGTGGCAGGAGTATAGCATGCTTCGTTGTAGGGTTAGAAAAGACTATCTTGTCTTGAATGCTTTCCTATCCATAAAACAACATTTGACACATTTAGCCGAAAACCCTATAATGTTACAAGATTGAGTTTCACACACTTAATCGGTTGTTAAACAAAATTCGTGTTTTTTCTCTGGGATTGACCCCAAGCAACACATTTATTACGGCTAGGCGGTGGTAAAACATTGCCAGCGCGTCCATATTTTGAATGCCACGTAAAGGGTTGTTGTGGTTTTAACAAGAGATAAAACGTTTTCTCATCAATATTCGTTCATCTAACAGATTGTTTTTCAGGAAAGGAGACGGCGCAACTTAATTTACTTGCGCCAACCATCAATGAGATTGAAAGCTCTTGCACTATTAATCTCTATCCTCGCCCTCACCTTCGGTGTTGGGATCACCAGCGCACAAGACGGTATTGTATTGGACATCCTCACCTTCACGGGTCCTCAAATTGCAGAACCCCTCCAACGTCATGCGCCAGAATTTGCAGCCATGAGCGCAGGCGTTCAAATCAATGTTGTCACCGTTCCGTTCGGCGACCTCTATCAAACCATCTTGACTGACCAAGCAACTGGCACCAACAGCTATGATGTCTTTGTTTTCGCTCCTCAATGGATGGGTGACTACATCGTTCCCGGCTATTTGGAACCCCTCGATGCTTATTTGGAAGCAGATGCTGCGGTTGAATGGGATGATGTTGCGGGCTTCTTCCGTGATTTCAGCTCCACCTACGAAGGTAGCACCTACACCATTCCCCTCGATGGTGACTTCCACATGGTCTACTACCGCACGGACGTTCTCGAACAACTCGGCATGACCCCTCCCGCAACTTGGGATGAATACCTCGCTATTGCAGAAGCTGCAAATGGCATGGACATGAACGGCGACGGCGAAGGCGACTACGGCAGTTGTATCGGTAAGGCACGCGGTGAACAAGGTTACTGGTTCATCCACTCCATCGCTGCTGGCTTCCTCCAAAGCCAAGGCACCGGTCAAGGCGGGTTCTTCGATACCGAAACCTTCATGCCTTTGGTCAACAACGCTGGTTTCATCCGCGCGTTGGAAATCTATCAAGCTACCAACGCTTTCGGTCCAGCTGAAGAATTGAACATCGGTGTAGGCGATACCCGCTCCTTGTTCACCGCTGGTCGTTGTGCGCTCACCCTTGACTGGGGTGACATTGGTTCTCTGTCTGTTGCTGAAGGTTCCGCTGTAAACGATAGGGTCGGTGCTGTTATTCTCCCCGGCTCTACCGAAGTGCTTGACCGCGCAACTGGCGAACTCGTCACTTGTGATGATATGACCTGCCCCCACCACATTAACGGTGTAAACCATGCACCCTTCGCTGCTTTCGGTGGTTGGTCTGGTGGTATCAGTGCCGCTGCTCCTCAAGAAGTTAAAGACGCAGCATACGCATACCTCAGCTATGTTTCTCAACCTGCACAATCTAACGTAGATGTCACCATTGGTGCGACAGGCTTCAACCCCTACCGCGTTAGCCAATTTGAAGGTGCAGATGCTTGGATCGCTGCTGGCTTCAGCGAAGCTGGTGCTGCAAACTATCTCGGCGCAATCCGTGACAGCCTCAACAGCCCCAACATGATGCTTGACCTCCGTATTCCACAAAACCAACGCTATCAAGGTGTGGTTCTCGATACGGTTTTGAGCCAATTCTTGGCAGGCGAATTCACCGCTGCTGAAGCTGCTGCTGAAATCGAAACGCAATGGCAAGAAATCACCGAAGAAATTGGTATGGATGCACAACTCGCCGCTTACCGCGCAACGCTCGGTATCGCTGGTGGTGAATAACCTTTCGAGTTGAACCTTTAATTCAAACGGATGGGGCAATTCAACATTGCCCCATTCCCCTTTTTGCCACGCTTACCGCATCGGAGTATCCCCATGACTGCACAGCCACCACAATCGCCCAAACGAACCACCACCTTTGCTGAGTGGTTGGACACGCTTGCGCCTTCCGTGTTCATTTGGCCCTCTGTACTTATTATTTTATTGCTGGCAATCTTCCCTTTATTTGTTTCCCTATACTTGTCCTTTGCACAGGTGAATCTGGTTTCGGGCGGGTATGAAGTTAAATTTGTGGGCTGGAAGAACTACGAAAAGATTTTCCAAGGTAGCCAACAGCGCAACTTCTTTGGACGCTGGAGCGATGAACTCAACTTCTTAGGGTTGCCCGGCTCGCCTGACTGGATCGGTTGGGTGGTCATGGCACTGCTAACGGTGTTCCTCGCCGTTATGTTGGTGTCGCATTTGCGCCGTCGCCAATATCAACCGATTAAACTTATAGGCGGAATCATTGGCACGGTTGCCCTCACCGCTGTGGTGCGTGTGTTCACGGTGTGGCTGGTTGCGCCGTCGGGGGCGATGGCAGGTACATGGTTTGAAGAGCAATACTGGCTTTCGATCTTGTTGCCTGTTTTGACTGCGGTGGGTTCTGCCAATGTCTTAGGCATCGACGGATTGTTTTGGCGCGTCGTGACAATCGGCTTCACGCTGGCGTTGGCTTATCTGTTCGCCATCACCTTTGGGGCGGATGGGTTGCCGGGCGCAACAGTGGTGACGCTGGTCTTTGTCTTTGGGGGCATCACCGCGCAGTATGTGATCGGGCTAGGGTTGGCATTATTGGTGACGCAAAACCTACCCGGCAAGCGGTTCTTCCGCATCATCTTCTTGTTGCCAATGCTCATCACCCCCGTAGGGGTGGGCTTCTTGTTCCGCATGATGGCGGATACGCTCTTGGGTCCGCTTTCCCCCCTGTGGCAGTTGGCAGGGTTATCAAATTATTCATGGGTAGAAACCGCCAATGGCGCACGCCTTGCCATTTTGATTACCGATACATGGCAATGGACACCGTTCATGTTCATCATTCTGTTGGCAGCTTTAGAGGGTGTCTCCACTGAACCGATTGAAGCGGGCTTGGTGGATGGTGCCAATCGTTGGCAATTGTTCCGCTTTGTGGTGTTGCCAGAGATTGTGCCCGTTAGCGTCACCTTGCTGTTGATCCGCATGATTGAGGCGTTCAAGATCATAGACTTGCCACGCATCATGACGCGCGGCGGACCCGGCACCGCCACCGAATCCATCACCCTGTATGCTTTCAATCAGTGGAAGGCATCCACCTCTTCCATTGGGTTCTCCTCAGCATCTGCATATTTGCTGTTGCTCTTGGTGACGTTTTGTGCCCTAGTATTGGTTAACATCGTCCGCAGACGTGTCTTGGAGGCTTTTGCATAATGACCGCACAACCTAAACCCAATCGCTTTTTCTCACAGGCAAACCCCTTCCAACCGTCCCCATTTTGGATGTTGGTCTCGTATATCATCTTAGGCTTCTGGTCGGTGGTGGTTTTGTTCCCCTTGTACTGGCTGGTCATCACCGCGTTTAAGCTACCCGTCGCAGTGAACGAAGGACCCAAGTACATCCCCTGGGTGGATTTCCAACCGTCATTGCATGCTTGGCAGTATCTGCTCTTTGATGAAACCGCCGGCAACTTCGTCACGCGCCCCTATCTGAACACCATCATTGTAGCGGTTGTCAGTTCGGTCTTGGTGATCTTGATCGGTGCGCTGGCATCATACGCGCTCATGCGCTTTGAGTATCGCCCGAAGGTGGGGTTGATCGTCTCATTCTTGGTGATGTCCATTGTGGCTTCTGTAGTTGTCACCGTGCTAGGGATTTCTTGGCAGATCGTCCTGCCGATTATGATCGCGCTGTTTGTGGTGTTCAGTAGCACCATCGGCAAGCGTTTCAAGCGGAGCGTGGGCAATACGGACATCGCCTTCTGGATGGTCTCTCAGCGCATCTTGCCCCCTGTGGCGGTGGTCTTGCCCATCTACATTTTGTATCAAAACTTGGGGATGTTGAACACGCATGCCGCCTTGATTGTCACCTACATTGGCGCAAACTTGCCTATTGCGGTGTGGTTCTTGCGTGATTACTTCGCCGGCATTCCGCTTGAAGTAGAAGAGAGCGCGTTCATTGACGGCGCATCGCGCTATCAAGTGTTCTTTCAGATTGTATTGCCGTTGGCAGTGCCCGGCATTATCGCCACGTTCTTGATCGTGCTGATCTTTGCTTGGAATGAATATATCCTTGCGTTGTTCTTGAGCGGTGCAGATACCCAAACCATGCCGTTGTTGGTGGTTTCGCAAAACGCCACGCGCGGTCCGCAATGGTGGAACATCTCTGCGCTGGTGATGATGATGATTACCCCCATCATTGCGGTGGCAATGGTGCTAGAGCGTTACATCGCGCGTGGGTTGTTGGTGGGTGCGGTCAAGGGTTAGGAGGGGTGGCATGTTCCCACATGCTTTCAAATTGTCCCTTCCAATAGTTGTACCAATGCTCTGATTCCTGTCGGGTGAGCGTGATGTGCATACGGTCGTTGGTGTCGCGGTTGGCATAACCGTAAAACTCCACAATGATCTTGCCATCACGCTGGTCAGGGTCAAACGCCACCAAGCTAAAGCCAGGGCTAAAGTCTAACAAGCGATACTCAAAACTCCCCGCCACATCACGCCACCCTTGAATGAGCGTAAACGTGCGCAATGAGCGAGTGATCTCCGCTTCCAGCTCTTGAATCTGATACGAAACGTTCACATCAATCTGTTGCTTTAAGATGCTCATACCGTGTAAGGCATGTGGGTTTTGGATGATGATGCGGATCTCTCCGTCTTTGCGGTTCAAAATCTCATCATGAATGGCGCGTGAATTATCGTTGATGATGTTGGTTGCGGACGCGCCATAAATCCACAGTTGACGTTTCCCCTTGAGCGCGGTGTGAAACGGTTCAAACGTGGAACGGTCATTCAGGTAATCATCTAACTGGGAGGCATTGCCTTGTTCGCTATAGGTGATGCGGAAGATCAGCACTCCCAACGCGGTCAAGATCAGGTTCAGAATGATGGTCATGCGTTGTGCTTCATCAGGAAAGAGCGTTTCAATCCCGACGATGGAAATCACCAACCACACGATAACCAACAGCAACACGACATAGGCTTCAACATTTTTAAGCTGTCGTAAATCGTTCCAAATTCGGCGCAATGTTTTCAACGGACGCATCATTCACCCCCCAACTCATTCAATCTATGGTGACAGTATAGCAAGGGTTTCATTCCGTTGACAACGAATGGGCAAAGGCAATCTCTGCGGCACGGCGACTATAATTCATCGGCGTGGGTACAACGGGATGAGCAGTATAGTGACGCACCAAGTTTTCAAGGTAGGTGGCAAAAGGGGTATAGCGCATGCCTAGCACGTCCTTGCTTCGTTGATTGTCCAGTTCAGACATCCACCGCCCACTGAAAGGGGAGCAATGAGGGAGGAAACTATGCTTCTCTAGGGTGGCGCGGTCAACCGTTTGTAAGCGTGGGGCTTGACCCAGATAATCAGCAAGGATCGTCAGGAAAGTTTCTAGCGGAACGGCTTCATCTTGGGCAATGTTGAAGACTTCCCCTTTGCCCGCGCCACTTTCAATCAATTGGATCAAGACGCGCACGACATCCGCCACGTAAATATGATTGAGGCGATAGTTCGGTTGGTCTGGGATCAAGATGGGTTCGCCATCTTGCAAGCGCAGGATGTAACTATACAAGCGGTGGAAGTGGTCGCGTTCGCCATTCACCATCGGCAAGCGTAGCGACGTATAAGGGAATTGTTGGGTTTGCCATGCTTGCGCTAAAACATCTTCCGCTTGACGTTTTTCATAGCCATACGCCCATTCAGCATAATCAGCGGAGTGCAAGGGGGGGGTAGGCATGACTTCCCCTGCGTAATCGGTCTCTTTGAACGGACGCGCCAGACTGCTCCCCCGCACCAAGTAGACTTGTCCCGTGCTGATGAACAGATAATGTGCCGTGTGGTTTTGAAGCAAGTTGACGATGTGTTCCGCCTCATGCCCTTCATATAGCACCAAATCAACCACCGCATCAAATTCACGTTTGGCAAGCGCGACGGTCATCTGCTCTGCCACCTCGCGGTCAGCGCGGAGGCGTTCCACTTGTGGGGGGAGTTCGTCCGCAGTGATGCCCCGATTCAAAACAGTCACCTGATGCCCACTCTCCAGCAGGCGATGCACCAAGAAATACCCGATGTGGCGTGTGCCACCAATGACCAAAACATTCATGAAATATCCCTGTTAAACTTGTTGTACTCATTTCACTTTATTCATCATGGGTTAGGGGTGAAGATGTCAAAAGGCGGAACGGCTACCCGTTGCCCCACAACCAAGCGATTTGCCGAAATGAGGCAGTTGATGTCTGCCAATACTTTCGGGTCAATGGCGTACACTTGCGCAATGCCCATCAGTGTATCCCCACGCTTGACCTCATGTGCAACCCAGCCTTGTGGGACGGGGCAATTGGGGTCGGTTAGGTTGCTGGCAACCCGACTGCTCAACGTGAAGCCTAGCTCATTGTCGGCATTGATGCCCCCTAGCAACTCGTTGGACGTGCCGTTCTCGGTGCTGGTGAGGGGGCTGGGCGTGTTCGTCATCTGAACGAACCCACCTGCTTGAGCGGTGACGGCAAGTTCAGTGAGGGCAAGGATGAGCGTATCGGTGGAAGGGGTTTCGCTGGGGCGAGTAGTTGGCAATTGGGCGGGCGTGGGCAGGGGAGAAGTGGGGGCTTTGCCACACGCCCCCAACAACAACATACACCCTAACGCCCAATTGATGAACCTGTATGTCATGATCTTACGCGCTCCTCGTTCTCATTCAATTCGTTTGCATTCAACTCATTCCCATTCGATGGTGCCGGGGGGTTTGCTGGTGATGTCATACACCACGCGATTCACCCCTGCTACCTCGTTAACGATACGACGGCTTGCCTTTGCCAGCAACTCCATCGGCAGGCGTGCCCAGTCGGCGGTCATGAAATCATCAGTGGCAACCGCACGCAAGGCAATCACTTCTTGATAGGTGCGTTGGTCGCCCATCACCCCCACCGCTTTCACCGGTAACAACACGGCAAAGGCTTGATCGCTCCCGTGCCCGTCGGTGCGCCGTAAGTAGCCTGCTTCGTTTAAGGTGGTGGTGAAGATGTAGTCGGCATGACGGAGTTTTTCTAAGCGTTCCCACGTGATTTCCCCTAAGCAACGAATCGCCAAGCCGGGACCGGGGAAGGGCTGTCGCCAGACCAAACTAGCTGGCAATCCGAGTGATTCTCCCACACGGCGCACCTCATCCTTGAACAAGTCACGCAAGGGTTCAACTAGCTCAAAGGGCAAATCTTTGGGCAAGCCTCCCACGTTGTGATGGCTCTTGATGACGTGTGCGGTTTTGCTATGCGCTGCGCTTTCAATCACGTCGGGGTAGATCGTACCCTGTGCCAAAAAGCGCACTGTTCCAGAAAGCTGACGCGCTTGCTCGGTGAACAAATCAATGAACGTCTTGCCGATGATCTTCCGCTTTTGCTCTGGCTCGGTGATGCCCGTTAACGCGCTCAAGAAGGCTTCTGTCCCATTGATCGCTACTAAGTTCATGCCGTGTTCTTCCTTAAAGACGTGAATCACCTCACGCGCTTCATTCAAGCGGAGCAATCCGTTATCCACGAAAACCGCCGTCAAGCGATCACCGATTGCCTGTTGAATGAGTGTGCCCGCCACCGCTGAATCTACGCCACCGCTCAACCCAAGCAACACGCGCCCTTCCTTTCCCACTTGTGCTTGAATGTTACGGATGGCATCCTCAATGAATGCTCCCGTTGACCACTTGGCATGACAGCCCACCAACTCAAATAGGAAGTTAGCAAGCACTTGTGTGCCGAGTGGGGTATGGCTCACTTCGGGGTGAAACTGCACGGCGTAGTAGGGTTTTTCACGGTGGGCAATTGCCACATACGGAGCATTGTCAGAAGTTGCCAACGCTTGAAAGCCTTGTGCCAGTGCCTCCAACCGATCACCATGTGACATCCACGCCACAAACTCAGTCGGCAATCCTTTGAGCAGGGGGTGGTTTCCGTCGTGGTGAACGGTGGCAGAGCCATACTCACGCTGGCTAGAAGGGGCAACTTGCCCACCCAAGTGATGGGTGAGTAGTTGCATGCCATAGCAAATGCCAAGTGTGGGATAGTCTAATACATACGTGGGGAGGGTGGGCGCGTTTGGCTCATACACGCTGGCAGGACTGCCAGATAGGATGAACGCGCTCGGTTGATGCGCCAAGACTTTTTCTTGCTCGGCATCATAGGGGAACACTTCGGCATAGACTTGTAACTCGCGCACGCGCCGCGCGATCAGCTGGGTATATTGAGAGCCGTAGTCTAAAATGACCACGCCTCCACTGCGTAAAGCGTCGCTCAACATGGGTTAATCATCCGCCAATACAATGCCACTTTCACCCATTTGGATGATGGTCGCTAACGAAACAATCGGAATATCCGCATAGCCGGCTTCTTCTAGGCGTTTGCGCCCATGCTCAAAGCGTTTCTCGATGATGCAACCCACGCCGATTAAACGGGCACCCGCGCTTTTGACAATGCGTGCCATTGCCAACAGCGTTTCACCCGTTGCCAAGAAGTCGTCGATAATCAAGACGTTCTCCCCAGAATGCAAGAACTCTCCTGATACCATCAGGTGAACCTCTCCGCCTTTGGTGTGGCTGATGGCGGTCTCCAGATAGATATGACCAGACATGGTGATGGGGCGTTTCTTGCGAGCATACACCACCGGCACATTCAACTCTAGCCCAGCCATGATAGCGGGCATGATGCCGGAGATTTCTGCGGTGAGGATGCGATCAATCTTATATTCGCCAAACGCTCTACCAAATTCCTTACCGATGACCCCCATCAAGTCCGGCTGGACTTGGTGATTAATCAGGCTATCCACTTTGAGAATCCCATTTCCCAGATAAACGCCTTCAGCAAGAATGCGTTGTTTCAATAACTGTACGGTCACAAATGTTTTCCTTTGGATGGTTTACTTTACAAGAGTTATCTCGAACATGATGAAGTGCCGCCCACAACAAGGCGAGTGGCTTTTTTATGTCATGCTTCTATGCCAGAATTTTTACCCTAGCTAACCGATTTGCCAAATCAAAAAACAAGGGATGCGGAGTACATTCTAGCAAAACACCTGCTTTGTCAATTACTACACCCTTCACTACAGCACGCAACAATTCCTGTCGCATTTCTTGGGGGAGTGTAACATACAATTAGGAATTTTACCCCCCTAGCTCCCGTTGCACGGGGGTGGGTGAAAAGATGCCCCCTTCCCCCTGCCCCTTCCCCCGTTCGGCTTTGCCGACGAGAGAAGGGGTGAAAAGATGCGCCACCGTGTGGATGAAAGTTCCCTCTCCCACAAGCGAAGCGCAGTGGGGGAGGGCTAGGGAGGGGGCGCACTTCGTGGGAGAAGGGGTGAAAAGATATTACCGTCTGCGTGAAAGTCCCTTCCCTCACAAGCACAGTGGGGCAAAAGATGTGTCGTGGTCGGGTGAGTTTTCCCCTCTACCGCACCGCGGGGGAGGGGATCAAGGGGAGGGGGGGGAAATAAAAAATCCCCCATCTTATCAGGATGAAGGATTCCGTCGTAATGCCCTAACGGGCTTGAGCTATATTGCTACTAGCTAATATTGGCATATGCCAGAAGGAAAAGGTCGTAATGCCCTAACGGGCTTGAGCTATATTGCTACATGACCTTAGTATGCGTAATTTGAAATACGCATAGTCGTAATGCCCTAACGGGCTTGAGCTATATTGCTACAACTTTCAACGGAATTGCTGGGGAGGTATCGTTCTAGTCGTAATGCCCTAACGGGCTTGAGCTATATTGCTACTCTAGCTTTTTTCCAAGTGGCTGTCAAGATAAAACCTGCATACTTGTCTATTGAATTTTATTGCCACTTTCCCCAATTCTATCTTCATGCTTTTACCCTATCTACCCCGATTTCACCCAGAAAACGCCAGAAAAAATCGAAGACCCCCTTACTATAACCTATTACATTCACCCCGACCAGAGGGGGGGTGTCGATTGTTATGCAGAAATAAGACTTTGCACACCTGAAAAACCTCACCCCCATGTGTTGAACTGCACCTGTGGCAGGAAGGCACGCATTGCCTCTAGCTCAAAGTTGGCAGTGCCGGGGTGCAAGCACACCGCTGTTGCCGTTGCCACCCCAAAGCGTAGCCCGTCCTCTAGCGACAATTGCCCACTCGCCACCCGTGCCACCCCAGCCAACACAGCATCCCCAGCCCCCACTGCGCTGACCACCTCAATCTTAATCGGGGGGATGTGCCAAGCGTGGTCAGCCTGCACCACTAACGCGCCCTCCCCCCCCAACGTGATGACCGCCGTCACCCCGTAGCGGTGGGCAAGTTCGCGCCCTGCGTGATGCACCGCCTCCAACGTGGGAAGGGGGCGTTCCATCAACCCCTCTAGCTCCTCGCGGTTGGGCTTGATGTAGGCTACGCCTGCCTCCAAGCCCGCGCGGAGGTTATCCGCTTTGGCATCCATCACCACCGCCACGCCATGCGCACGCGCCAACGTCACCACGCGCGTATAGAACGCAGGCGTTAACCCGTGTGGCAACGTGCCCCCCGTCACCAAACAGCTGGCACGGGGCAAGACGCGCTCTAATTGGGCGAATAACGCCTCCGCATGGTGTGCCTGCACGTGAAGCGTGTTGGGGGTGATGGTGGTCTGTTGCCCATCATCGGCGGTTGCCAACACAATCGCCATGCGCGATTCACCCTCCGCCTCCACAAAGTCCACCGTTGCCCCAGCTTCGTGCAAAATCTGGGTGATGCGCTTGCCGATTGCCCCACCAGCAAACCCCAATGCCAAGCTGGGGATGCCATGCTTCCCCAAGATGTAAGAGGCATCGGTGGGCTTTCCGCCGATGGTGTGAAAGGTTTGGGTGGCACGCAAGGTTGCCCCCGCCACAAAGGCAGGGATCATCATCACCTGATCCATCGTGGTATTGGCGGTAAGGGTGACGATCATTCTTCGTCGTTGGCGTGTTGACGCGCCACCTCAAAAGCGGTTAGCTCATCCTGCATGTGGTGGCTGGCACGATACGCCCCGCTCATCAGCAGGAAGTAAGCATTGTTGTCCAACCGCTCCACCGCATCAAAGACATCATAGAGTGCCGTGCCCATCGTGAATACGCCATGCCAAGCGGCAAGCGTGGCGGCGGCATGCTTCTTGATGAGTGCCTCGCGCCCACGCATAGAAGCAACGATGCGCTCCCCTAGCAGAGAGCTATGGGCAGGGGTGTATTCGGTCACGGGGGTGGTGCCAAACTTGAGCGTGCCCTCTTGCACGGGGGGCATGGCTTGGTTCATCACGGCGAACACCATCAAGTTTTGTGGGTGGGCATGAATGACGGCACGCCCGTACTCTCCATAAGCATGATGCAAGCCAAAGTGTACGTTTGCCTCGCGCGTGAGTCCGCCTTCTCCCACCCAAATCTTGCGCTGGAGATCACACACCAGCACATCATCGGATTGCAGTTGCCATTGGTGTGCTTGTCCGGCTTTGGTGGGGGACATGCACAACCATTCGCCCACGCGCACGCTGATGTTTCCACCTGCGGCATCGGTCAATTTGCGGTCAAATAACATGCGCCCAATATAGGCGATCTGTTCACGGGCTTCTTGTATGGCGGAGCGATCCGCACTGTCGGGCAATGAGTTAAGCATGATTTTATCCTCGCTATGGGTTGTGGGATGGGGGAGGCTTATGCCAACCCCTCAATTAATTCTAGCGTCAACCCTTCCAATGTGGTGAGGGTATGATGCGCCAAGCCTTGTATATCAGGGGGAAGCGGAAATTCCGCCATCGGGGTGGCGATGATCTTCATGCCGGCGGCGTGTAATGAGCGAATCCCATTGGCGGAATCCTCAATGCCCACCGCTTGGGCAGGGTCGGTGTTCAAGCGTCGCAATGCTTCCTGATAAATGTCAGGGGCGGGCTTGCCGTTAGGGATGGTATCCCCATAGACAATCACCTCAAAGACTTGATCCAGCTGGGTGAGTTGCATGACATGTTCGATAATCTCGGTAGGAGAACCCGAAGCCAACCCAACGCGATAGCGCGTTGCCAAGCGATGCACCGCTTCAAGCGCACCCTCGCGCGTGGGCAACCGTTCGGCATACTTCGCCTTCACCCGTTGCTTCATGTCCGCGATGATCTCCTCCACGCTCAAGGGGCTTGCTAACCGTGTTTGCATCACCCCCGCCCATCCAACGGTGCTACGCCCCATTGCCAAGCGTTGATCGTCCAGCGTCCACACCTTGCCCATCTCATGGGCGAAGTCCTCACGCGCTTGTTGCCAGTAGATTTCTGAATCCACTAGCACGCCGTCCATATCAAAAATCACGGTGGTGATGCTCATGATTCCCCCTCATTCATGCTGGGTCAACTGGATGATTTCGATAAACCGCTGATACGCTTCTGTCCACTGTGCGGAATCGGTGGGATCATACTGCGTGGGCTGGATGGAATCCGATAGCATTTGGCGGGCTTGTGCCAAACTACCCAGTTCCCCAAGAGCAATCAGCTGTACTAGCCCATTGCCCAATGCTGTCGCCTCTGAAGCTCCAGCCAAGACGGGCAACCCAATCGCGTTAGCCGTCATTTGATTGAGCGTGTGATTGCGCGAGCCACCGCCGATGATATACAGGTGGGTGATGGTGCGGTCTGCCACTTTCAAGAGCATCTCTAGCACATAGCGATATTTCATCGCCATGCTCACGTGAATGCAGGTTAACACTTCGGCATGAGTGGTGGGCACGGGTTGGTTGGTTTCTTGGCAATATGCGCGAATGTGGGCAGGGATGTCCCCTGGCGAAAAGAAGCGCATATCATCCGCATCAATCATCGAGCGGAACGGGTCTTCAACCGTGCCAATCAAACTAGGGAAGTCCTCATAGCGATACGTTGCGCCCTCACGTGACCAAACCGCCAGCGATTGCTCAATCAGCCACAAGCCCATGATGTTCTTGAGCAAGCGGTATGTGCCCCCATATCCGCCTTCATTGGTGACGTTTGCCTCATACGCCAAATCATTCATGATGGGGTGATCTAACTCTAAACCGAGCAAACTCCACGTTCCACTACTCAAATAGGCGAAGTCGCTGGTGGTGGTGGGAACTGCTACCACCGCGCTACCGGTGTCGTGCGTGGCAGGGGCAATCACGGGGATGCCGTTCCAGCTGCCCAAGCGCGTGCCGGGCATTACAATCTCGCTCAAGAAGTGGGTAGGGATGCCGATTTGTGAAAGCAACTCTCGATCCCAATCTCCCAGCGTGGGATTGTAGAACTGAAGCGTGGTGGCATCGGTGAACTCACAGGAGCGCATGCCCGTCAGCCAGTAATGGAACAAGTCCGGAAGCGTGAGCAAGGTATGGGCGGTGTCTAACAGGGGGCTAGGGTGGCGCACCCATTCCGCCAGCTGATATAAGCCGTTCAGTTGCATGAACTGGATCCCCGTTCTGGCGAAGATTTCCCGACGGGGCACGCGCTCAAAGACCCACTCCATGATGCCGTCACGGTTGCGGTCACGGTAGTGAATCGGATTCGCCAGCAGTTGCCCGTTGCGGTCTAACAGCGCAAAGTCCACCCCCCATGTATCCACCCCAATAGAGGAAATGGGGTGTGGGATGCGCTCTAAGCCTTCTTGAATTTCACGCCACAGGCTGAGAACATCCCAATACAAGGTGTTGCTGGCGGTGACGGGCAGGTTCATAAAACGATGCAACGGCTCTAGGGTGATCTTGTCCCCGTTGAATTGCACGTCAATGACCCTGCCACTGGTTGCCCCTAAATCAATAGCGACGACATGGCGCATCATTTCTATCTCTCTCCATAAGTGGCTTGGGCTAGGATGTGGAATAAGGTGGCACGCTCTAGCGGAACAGGATTCCCCTTCATGCTACTGGCATGGAGCGACTGGTTGATGATCTCGTCAAAGTCTGCCTCCGTCACGCCATACGCGGATAACAGGGGAATGTCAAAATCTTGCACCAACCCACGCACCCATTCCACCAAGTCGGTGAGGTCGGGGCGTTGCAGGATGGCTTGGGCAAGGTGGGTGAACTTGTGACGGGTGGGGTGGTCTTGGGCGGTGAGCGTGGCGATGTTCGCCTGCATCACCGCAGGGAGCAAGATGGCGCAGATTGCGCCGTGTGGCGCGGGGAACATCCCCCCCAACACCCCAGCAAACCCATGCACCGCCCCCAGTTTGGCATTAGATAGGGCGATGCCTCCAATCAGGCTACCGAGTGCCATATCCCTTCGTGCGTCTTCATCCGTCCCATGCGTATAGGCTTGGCGGATTGACCGCGCAATGATCCCCACGCCGTGCAGGGCAAGCGCGTCTGTGAGCGGATTGGCACTCACCGAGACATACGGCTCAATCACTTGGGTGAGCGCGTCCATGCCACTGCTTGCCGTGATCGAAGGGGGCAGGCTATGCGTGAGCGTGGGGTCAATGAGCGCAACGATGGGGGACATCTTGCGATCGCGCAGGCTCACCTTGCGTTGATGGTCGGGCGACTTCAACACCGCGTTATGGGTGACTTCTGCCCCTGTGCCAGCGGTGGTGGGCACGGCAAAGAATGGAAGGGGGCGTTCGGTCAGCGGTTGCCCTTGCCCAATGACTTCCAGATAAGCGAGCGGATGCTGGCGGTTGGTGGCAAGGGCGGCGATTGCCTTGCCTGCGTCTAGCACGCTCCCCCCACCTACGGCTACCACCGCTTGCGCTTGATGGGCGAGGGCACGCTCGCGCCCTTCCAGTGCCTCCGTGAGGGTGGGTTCACCGCTCACGCTGAAGACCGCACACGCCAAGCCTGCGCTGTCTAGCGTGTGTAGGACGGATTGAATGCGTGAGGGGTTGCCCCCCGTTATCAGCAGGACGCGCCGCGCCACTTGGGCAACTTCTGCTCCCAAGCGGGAAAGCGTCCCATTGCCGAAGATGATGCGCGTGGTGGTGGCAAATTCAAAGTTCATGGTTTACTCGGCATAGGCTATGGTGGTCATCACGCTCACGTTGGGCGTGGTGGCATACAAGCGCGAATACTGAATGACCACTGCTACGTTGCTTTGAATGCGAATGCCATACGGCACATCAAACGGAATGACGAAGCCATTCAGCTGGGCAGGATCATCTAGGCGAATGTGGTAGCAACGGTTAGACGGTACGGTGATGCAGATGTCACGTTGGGGATCGCGGTCAGGGAAGTATAAATCTAGGATCAATTGTGCGTCTGTTTCAGTCGTATTGAGGACGCACACCGCCTCATGGTTTTTGTAAAGCGGTTCGTTGAGGTCAGGGCTGGCTAGGTATGCGTCTGGGATGTACCAGACTTTGGTGAGCGTGGACACGGTACAACCTCATTCATCAATAGAATTTTATGGAATCTAATAAAGGGGGAGACCCACAGAACCCGTGAGTCTCCCGTAATGAATTAGACTTTAGAAATCAAAGTCGTTGATGTTTTCAGCATTGAACACGAAAGCGGGCCCAAGCAAGACTTCGCTACCGTTGACCACTTGGAGTTCACCCAAGCGACCAGCCATAACGGTGGTGGATTCTGGGGTGAATGCACCATCAACTACAGCGCGGGCAACATGTACTGCTGCATAGCCAAGATCAATCGGATTCCACAATACTACAGATTGAACACAACCCTCATTGACGTAGGGCTTCATAGCGTTGGGGGTTGCCAAACCAACCACAGCAACTTCACCGCACAAGCCAGCTTGGGTGACAGCATCAGCAGAAGCGGGGGTTGCTACGGAGGTCATGCCGAACAAACCATCAAGGTCTGCGCCATACTTATTCATGAGGGTGTTGGCTTGGTTGAAGGACAAAACAGCGTCTTCTTGTGCTTCGAGGGTTTCAAGCCATACCATGTCGGGGTAGCACTTGGTTTGGTATGCTTGCATTTCTGCAATCCAACGGGCTTGGTTGGGGGTGGTGAAGGTGGAAGTAACGATGGCGAATTGTGCATCTGCGCCTTTTTCAGCTGCCATGCTGTCGATCATTGCCTTAGCAATACCGTTAAATTCTGCTTGGTTCACAAACCATTCACGAGCATCTGGCTCAGAGTTTGCATCGAAGCCGACAACATGGAGACCCTTGCTGAGGGCATCGCGCAATACAGGAGCAATAGCGACAGGATCGTTAGCAGCAAACAAGATACCGTTGACTTCGCCACCGGCAATGTAGTTTTCAATGATGGCGATTTGGTCATCAATGTTAGCTTCGGTAGACCCATCAGAAACAATGGTGACGTTGCCCAGTTCTTCAGCGGCTTCGTTCATCCCTTGAGTGGTGGCATCAAAGTAACCAATCCCAACCAATTTGGGAATATCCAAGAGGGCAATGTCTGCACCAGCGAGATCAGGCGCGTCGGTTGGTTGACCACCATCATACATGGGGGCTTCCATTTCTTCGCCTTCCATCATTTCTTCTTCGCCATCCATACAAGCGAGGGGATGAACATCAAGATCATCGGCACCGTCCCAGCGTTCATCTTGGGCGGCAACAGGGAGTGCGAAAACGGACAACACTAAAGCGAAAACGCTAACCAAAATGAGGAGATTTTTATTCATCTTACCTTAAACCTTTGTCATGAAACGAACGATTAACTCACTTATTCGGAATGAACTTGCGCGATGAGATGCCACACATGCAACATCTCCTGCTATTGTTGGGCAACTTGTGGGATGCCCACACCGCTTATAGGGTAGTGTTCTTGCGATCTTGAATGAAATTGTTAATCAAGATCGAAAGTACCAACACCCCGCCGACTACAACAATGGTTGCATCACTTGCCACGCCGGACAGTGCTAAACCATTCTTGAGCAATTGGATGAGTACCACGCCGATCATCGTTCCTACGATGCTGCCCGAACCGCCGAAGATGCTGGTGCCGCCCAAAACTACTGCGGCAATCACATCGAGTTCTAAGCCACTCCCCATGTCGGAGCGCGTGGTACTAACGCGGGAAACAAAGATGTATGCCGCCAGTGCGCTCATCAATCCGCTAAAGGTGTAGATGATGAGCAAGTTACGGTTAACGGGTAAGCCAGAAAAGCGTGCCCCGATTTCATTATTGCCAATCGCATAGAGCGTGCGCCCTAGCGTGGTGCGTGCCAGCACAATCCCTGCCAACAGTGTGAAGATCAGCAGTAGCCAGATCTGCGTGGGGATGCCCCAAAAGTCACCCTGTCCCATTTGGAAGAACCATTCCGGATAGCCACGTGCGCTACGCCCACGGCTGATGCCTTCCGCCAATCCGCGATAGAACGCCAGCGTTGCCAACGTCATGATGAGGGGCGGAACTTTGACGCGCACAATGAATAGCCCGTTGATGAAGCCTGCCAGCACGCCCACCGCCAAACAGATCACAATGGCAATCGGGAGCGGTAGCCCCCATTCTTGCCACGAATACCCCAGCATGATGGCGCACAAGCCCAAGATTGACCCCACCGAAAGATCAATGCCCCCGGTGATGATGATGTAGGTCATGGGGAGGGCAACCAAGCCCACCTCCGTCAACAGGCGCACTTGATTGAGTAGGTTGCTGGAGGTCAAGAAATTCTTATTCTGGGTGGACAAGATCGCCATTGCCACCAGCATGATGATGAAGAGTACCCCTTCACGGCTGGTGAGCGCGTTGCGTACTTGTTGCACAGCAGAACGCTGTGGGATGGTTTCGTTAGTGGATACGTTCATCGTGATGAATCCTCTCGCTTACTGTTGATTACGACGACGGAGCAAGTCTGCTAGAACCGTGATGAGGATCAACAGCCCTTGTACCGACTTCAACCAGAACGGATCAATATTGATGAACACCATCCCAGAACGGATCATGTTAATCAGGATGGTGGCAAGGGTGGAGCCAAGCACTGTTCCAATCCCCCCCAAGATGGACACCCCTCCCACCACAGACGCGGTGATGATGTTCAGCTCTAAGAAGGGGGGTGGGGTGGCTTGAATGAGTTGAAACTGGGTGGCGTATAAAAGGGCGGCAATGCCAGCAAACACGCCATTGAGCGCGAACGCCTGTAACACAACGGTGCGCTCGGAAATACCACTCAAGCGAGCGGCTTCTTTGTTGCCTCCCACCGCATACAACGACCGACCCAGCCCGCTATAGCGCATCCACACGATGGCAACTAGCGTGAGAATCACCATGAACCAAATAGGCATTGCCACGCCAAACGGCTTCCATTGTGCCAAGTAGTAGCCCAACGGCATATCGGTCACGCGCTCCCCGTTCGTCCAGATGATAAGCCCCCCCTTGAGGATGCTCAACATTGCCAACGTCACCACGATAGAAGGCACGCGCAAATACGCCACCAACCACCCGATGCCCGCGCCGATGATCCCCCCCAACACAATGGGGGCGATCCATGAAATCACGATGGGTACATCATTGACCACCATCCGCCCGCTAATCACCGCCAGCAGGGCAATCAATGAGCCAACCGAAATATCAATATTTCCCGTGATGATGACCATCGTCATGCCAATTGCCGCCACCGCGATATATGCGTTCCCTTGTAGGATGTCCAAGAGGTTGCGCTCTGCCAAGAAACGCGGGTTCAAAATCCCCACGCCCACCAACAAGATCACAATCACAAACAGCAAGACGGCTTCTTGGTTGCCCAGCAAACGGCTCGGCTTGAAGTAGGGGCTTGGGGTAACACGTGGAAAGGCGAGTTGTGCCAAGAGCAACACGCTCAAGATCAACAGCACCCAAAAGCCCACGCCCATCTGCGCCAGATAGGTTGCGCCTTCAGCCAAGTAGGTGCGCCCAAAGACCACAAAATATGCTGAACTCAATGTCCCCAGCAATCCCACCAGAATAGCAATGGTTGCGTCTAAGCGTGGCTCAATCACGTTCCACACGCCCAACAGAAGCAAAACCGCTCCAGCAAACCACAGCAATTGTCCGCCACTCAATTCTAAATCAGCTTCACGTGGGCG
The DNA here is from genome assembly GCA_049318945.1 of Phototrophicaceae bacterium. Lineage (GTDB taxonomy): Bacteria > Chloroflexota > Anaerolineae > Aggregatilineales > Phototrophicaceae > CAIRDJ01. The sequence goes on from JBMOEO010000002.1 coordinate 62,126, forward strand.
TTCCCGTTCATCTAACAGGGGGTTTCCGTCGGCATCAAAGAGGGGGACTTTTTGCGCATCGCGCTCTAGGGCGGCTTGGGGATAGGTCAATGACCCTAGCGTCGGGTGTTGGATAAATTCTAAACGGTAGTAGGCAAACAGCACCAGCACCCCCAAGATCAACGGGATGAAGTTGCTAAAGGTGCGAGAAGAGGCGGAAGGATTCATGCGCTTAATGCTCCCATCGGCGTGACGAAATCGCTCATCATCGCGGTGGCGACGCGCTCTTGGGTGGCTTCGGCACGCTCAAACTCAGCAACGATGCGCCCCTCACGCATGACCAAAACGCGATCACTCATGCCTAACACCTCTGGCAATTCGCTGGAGATCATCAAAATGGCTAACCCCTGTTCAGCGGCAAGCTGGCTCATACGGCGGTGAATTTCTGACTTTGCCCCCACATCAATCCCGCGTGTGGGTTCATCCATGATGAGCAGGCGCGGATGGCTTGCCAACCACTTGGCAATGACCACTTTTTGCTGGTTGCCTCCGCTTAGTTTGCCCACGATTTGCTCAATGCTGAACGCGCGAATCCCCAAGTTCTGGATTGCCGCCGTCGCTAGGTGTTGCTCTTTGTGCGGTTGCAAAAACCCCATCGTCGAAACCTGATCTAGCACCGCCATAGAACTATTCTCGCGGATGGACATAGGGCGGATTAACCCTTGATGCCCGCGGTCTTCGGGGAGATAGGCGATCCCGTGTGCGATGGCATCCGTTGGCTTGTTGATTTTCACGGGTTGATTATCCACAAGGATTTCACCACTTTGGGCGGGGTGAATCCCAAAGATCACTTGGGCGGTCTCGCTTCGTCCAGAGCCAACCAAGCCTGCCATCCCCACGATTTCCCCCGCGCGTACCTTAAAGCTCACGTCGCGCGTGGTTTTGCCGTGATTCAGTTGGCGCACCTCTAAGACGGTTTCGCCAAGTGTGGATGCCATCTTGGGGAACAGGTTGTCAATCGTGCGCCCCACCATCATGCTGATGAGTTGATCTTCGGTGGTTTCGCTCACGGCTTGGGTGGCAATGTATTCGCCATCACGCAATACGGTTACGCGGTCAGCCAATTCAAACACCTCTTGAAGGCGGTGGCTAATGTAGATGATGCCCACGCCACGCGCTCGCAACAAGCGCACAATCTCAAATAGGCGTTCAACATCCGCTTCAGTGAGGGCGGCGGTGGGTTCATCCATGATGAGGATTTTCGCATCTAAGGATAACGCTTTCGCAATCTCCACGCGCTGACGGTTGCCCACGTTCAATTCACCCACCTTACGGCGTATGTCTAAATCGTGGATGTTCAGTTCTGCCAACAGCGCGAGGGCGCGGATTTCCATCTCATGCCAATCTAACCGCTTGAACATCCCCCATGATTTGCGGGGGGCGTGCCCCATGAAGATGTTTTCCGCAACGCTCAACTCTGGATATAGCCCTAGTTCTTGGTAGATGGTTGCTACGCCGTGTTGCTGTGCTTCACGTGGGCTATGGAATTGAATGGCTTGGTTACGTAAGCGCATCTCGCCCGAATCCGCTTGATGCACCCCAGAGATGATTTTAATCAGGGTGGATTTGCCCGCGCCGTTTTCACCGAGCAGGGCGTGTACTTCGCCGTGATAAACCTCAAAGCGCACCCCTTTGAGGGCATGCACGCCGGGGAAGCGTTTTTGGATGTCGCTTAACGTTAGAATAGCTTCTGGCATAAATGAGCTTTCTTGAAAAATTCAATCTAATTTATCACCACCCACCACACCTTCTTAAGCGATGCGGGGGCAACATCCACTACATGGGATCAATCTAATTTCGAGGGGAAAGCACCCTAAACAATAGGCTTTCTCTCCTGCTTAGTTTCCATTGTTGCTGAAAAGTTTGGAAATGTCAAATAGTAATTCGTGAAAATTGTTGAAAATTGGCGGAAATTCGCGCAATTGTGATCTTGCCCAAGAAATTGATTGCCCCCTACAATGCCACCCTATTCTTGATAAATCTGTTTGGAAAACCCCATGCGCCCTGAAACCCTTGCCATCCATGCCGGCTATATGATTGACCCCACCACAGGATCACTAACTCCACCGATCCACCTTTCCACAACCTTTGAGCGTGCCCTAGATAACACCTATCCTTCGGGGTATAGCTACAACCGCGAAAACAACCCCAACCGTGCCGAATTAGAAGCACGCTTGACTGTGCTAGAAGGAGGGGTAGATTGTGCTGCTTTTGCTTCTGGCTCGGTGGCGATAATGACCCTCATCCAAGCCCTCAAGAGCGGGGATCATGTGCTTGCCCCGTCTGATATGTACTATGGGATTCGGATCATTCTGCAAGAGTTTTTTGTGGATTGGGGGCTTTCGGTTAGCTTTGTGGATATGACCGATCTACAGGCGGTGGCAGATGCTTGTCGCCCGACCACGCGCTTAATCATGATTGAAACGCCCTCTAACCCACAGATCAACATCACCGATATTGCCCAATTGGCGGAGATTGCTCATCAATATGGGGCATTGTTGGTATGTGATAACACCGCCACTTCTCCGATCTTCCAACAGCCGTTGGCGTTGGGGGCGGATATAGTATTGCAAGCAACCACCAAATACTTAGCAGGGCATAGCGACGTGTTGGGTGGGGCGTTGATTGCTCGCGCCCAGTTCCCCATCTTTGATAAGGTTCGGCGATTGCAAAAGGTTGGGGGGGCTGTTCCGTCTCCGTTTGATTGCTGGCTAACCTTGCGTGGGATAAGTAGCCTGCCGTATCGCATGGCAGCACATCACGCCAATGGGTTGGCGGTTGCCCATTACTTAGCAAGCCATCCCAAGATTGAGCGCGTGCTACACCCGTTCTTGCCCACCCACCCCCAACATGATCTAGCCGTTCGACAAATGCGCGGTTATAGCGGGTTGTTCTCGGTCTTGGTCAAGGGGGATGCTGAAGACGCGCTGGGCATCACCCACCGCTTGCAACTATTCAAGCGTGCCACCAGCTTTGGCGGGGCACACAGCTTGATCGAACACCGCGCTTCAATAGAGTCACCGGGTAGCCCCACCCCCAAGAATCTTCTGCGCTTGTCGGTGGGGCTAGAACATCCTGATGATCTACTTGAGGACTTAGAGCAGGCACTAGCGGACTAGATGCCTGCCCATCTTGGGTAATCGGCAATGCGCTAGAGCGAAACTCCCAACAAACCGCGCGTCACTTGAAAGTAAACGTTGCCCTGCTGAACGACGCGCGGAGTGTATTCATGGGCAAGGGTTGCCACCACGCGCTCCAGTAAGTCAGTTTGCATGCGCTCCACGTCCCCTGCTAAAACGTAATCCGCTTCTGTTAGGGGGCGTTCACTCACTTGTAACACGGGGATCATAGGATGACCGGGGAGCGTGTGCTGATTGGTGAGGGCAAGCATGACCTCCACCCCACTCGCGCCTAGCCCCGTCAAGATTTCCCCCCAGTCATGGGTGGGCATCCCCATGACGTGTAGCCCTGCATGCTCGATGCGTTGAGCGTAGGAAAGCGTGGGTTGCACTAGCGAGATGTCTAATGCTTCTAACAGGGCATGGGCGTGTTCGCTCATCACCACCGTTCCGCCAGCGGTGACAATCATCCGCACCACGTTTGCCACGGATGTGAGCGCGTCCGTGCCGAGTTCATCGCGCATCACCACCGCTAACTTGACCGCGCTCAATCCCCCATCCGTGCGAGTAGGGGCGGGGCGTTGCTGGAATTGCTGTTCAAACCAACGCGCGATTTTTTCGGTGACGCGCTGAATCCCCCCGTCTAGTTGAATGCTTGCCCACCCGTAATCATCGGGATCAAAACCGTGCTGTTGGAGCGTTTCACGGAAGTAGGCGTTGTGGGTGGATTCGCACCCGTGTTCTAGCAGGAGCGCATGGGCAACGAAAGGATGCCCCAAGTATCCTACCAGCGTATCCTTAAATTCGACATTGACCGAGCCACCGCACCCTTCCGTATGCACGAGGGTGACAAAGCGCGAGATGCCAAAGTCGCGCCCTGTGGCGTGGCGGTTCAGTTGGTCAACGCACATGCGGGCAATCTGCCCGGAGCATAAACTGGTGGGCAAGATCAACGCGACTTGATCGGTGGTGATGTGGCTGTCACGCGCGTATACGGGCAGGCTGAACGCATACGGGGAGACTAAGGGGGCGACAGCAAGCGGTTGTCCATCGTACCGAGTGGGGCGGATAGGTGCCAAATCAATCGGCTGGGTTTGTTGCCAGTCACGCCAGATTTGTACTTGGGAGTGTCCCGCCCGTTCCCCAACGGAACGCTCTCCGCTGGCAATCTTGAGCGTGTGTTCAAAGGTGTGTGTGCCAATGACTTCCATCGCAACCCCATCCAAGTATGCCCCGGCGTTCACGTCCATCTCATTGGAGAGCAGTTGATAGCGTTCGGTGGTGGTGATGATTTTGAGCGTGGGGACGAAAGGAAAGTTGGTGATCGAACCGTTGCCCGTCACAAAGAAGATCATGTTACAGCCAGATGCCACCTGTCCGGCGATGCTCTCTAAGTCATTGCCGGGGCTGTCCATGAAGTAGTAGCCTGCCTCGCGCATGGGTTCGCCATATTCAATGACGGCATCCAACGGCACGGCAGGGTGGCGTTTGGTTGCCGCTCCCAATGACTTGAGGTAAATATTATACAAGCCTCGATATTTATTCCCCCCAGAAGGATTGCCTTCTGCCGAATGTCCGTGCCATCCCACGCGCTCTTTGAAGCGTTCCACCAGCGTGAGGAACTTCGTCACCGTTTCGACATCGCGCACCTTTTCGAGGACATAGTTTTCTGCGCCGATGAGTTCATCCGTTTCTGCAAGGTTTGCGCTTCCGCCGTGTTGAATGATCTCTTTAGCAACCCACGCCGCCAACGGGTTGCCACTGATCCCAGAGAACGCATCGGAGCCACCACACTGTAACCCAACCTTCAACCCGCTTAAGGGTTCAGGGGTGCGCTCGGTGGCGTTCACAGTGGGCAACCACGCGCGGACTTGCTCGGTGGCGGTGTGCATGTCCGCCTCAAACGATGGCGACAGACTCATAAAACGATGGGGCAAGTCCGCTAGGGGGTAGTGGTGGCGGACAATATATTCTTGGAGGTGTTGATTGTTGATTGGCTCATCCCCATAATCCACCGCCAACACCGCCCCCACATTCGGATTGACCATGAAGCCAGCGAGGGTGCGCAAGACGAAATCAGCATTGTTGGGGCGGTCATGGCTTCCTTCGGTGTGGGCAACCGCGACGATGCCATCTATCTGTGGATAGTCCATCACAAGGGCTTGAAGGCGTGCCTCCAGTTGAGTGACGAAACTCCCCACCAGTGAGCTGGTGCCCAGCAAGATGATGGTATTGCGCGTGCCCACCCCGCGCCCCATCCCACGCCGAAATCCTAAGAAGCGCACATCCGCCTCATAACGAGGGAGGGGCTGGGCAGGGGTGAACGTCGCAGGATCAAAATGGTAGGGTTCAAGTTCACTCACAAAGTTGGGCTGGCTAGGGAGGGCAAAAGCCAAATTGCGCCGTTGTAGCTCGGTCAAGACTTCGTGGTTACACACGTAATCCCCTAGCGCGATGGGCTGGCTGGCAATGCCGAAGCGTTGCCCCCACGAGCGCAACGCTTCCCCCGTCGTGATCGGGCGCACGGCGAAGCGATGCCCCATCAAGACGGTATGCGAGAGGGAAAAAGCGTGTTCATCAAACTGGATGGTTGAACCGCTAGGGAGGGTTTGGGTGGCAATGGCAACGTTATCATCGGGGTGTGCCAGTCGCCCGATGTGCTCAAAGGCAAGAGTCATGAACGGGAATCCTTATAACAGATCAGCTTGGGTTCATGATATTTTAACGCACCCCATCCTAGAAATGTGCAGGAAACTTGTCCACCTTGCCCACTCCTTCGCTACTCGCATTTCCCCGAATGCGCTATACTACCTGCTAGAAAGTGCAAAAGAGGACACCCCCTATGCGAACACGGGCATTCTTGCTGATCTTGATCCTTACCCTTTTGAGTGTGCCATCGTTGACCCTTGCCCAATCTACAGTGCGGCTGGTGGTCAATCGTGATAATGTCAACTTACGCTTGTGGCCCGCTTTGGGCGCGGATGTGGTGGCGTTTGCCAACGCTGGAACGGCTTTCGTGGCGGATGCCCGAACGGTTGATAATGAATGGCTACAAGTGGATTTTGCCGGTCAAGAAGTGTGGATCGGTACGGCGGTTATCACGGTGTTGGAAGGGGACGTTGCCGCGCTCCCCGTGCGAGACCCACGCACCATCCCCTATGGGGGGCTAGAATCCCCACGCGCTGGCTTCACTGATGCCACCAGTCCCATCATCGGACGCTTGCCAGAAACAGGCGTGCGCGTGCGTAGCGGACCCAGCACGGCATATCGCGTGTTGGCGGATGCCCCACGCTATTCTGAGTTTCCCCTTTTGGGGCGCACGGATAACAACGTACACGTGCAGATTAACTATGATGGGGTGTTGGGCTGGATACTTGCCGAACATATTGAGATTCAAGGCAACTATAGCGTAGTAGATTTGCCAGTGGATGGCGTGGTTGCCAACCAAAATCCGCTCTATCTCAACGATGAAAGCCAACTCTTCTCTGCGTTACGTTACATGCGTGAACGCATTGATCTGGCACAACCTTCTCTGGATGCACAACGGAGCATCTGGGCAAGCGCAGCACTGGGCACGCCTCCAGCGTGTGGTGGCTATGCCGCCCAACCGACCAACTTCACCATGGATCCTTCCATCTTGGCGAAGTATGACCTCACGCTTTCCCCGTTGATTGAGGACTTCAACACCGCTATGACCGCCGTGAGCGAGGCGATCCAACTGCAGATAGACACCTGTGGGCGGGCAGGCGCACCGTTGGCATTGGTGAGCGTGCCGGTGGTGACAGCAGGCGTGACGGCGGTGAGCATTGCCGACCCGCTCTTCATCAGTTTACGCCAGCGCATTGATGCGCTCTTGCCCACCATTGGCGCGGATGATTGCGTGTTTGAGTTTGCCGGGCGCGTGGAACTGTTGCCCTTCATCCAACTGGAAGACTTCATTATCACTGAACTAACCCCCATTGATCGCTCGGTGGGCTTCTGCTTTGATGCTGACCCCAACACCATCGCCCGCTTTGAAATCCTGCGTGATGATGTGAACGTCAACCTGATTGTTGCCATTAGCCCGATTGAAAACCCCACCGCGTTTGTCGAATCGGCACGCACAGGGGTAGATGATCTTGGGGGGGGGATTGTAATTTCCCCCGTCAACTTCCCATTTGGGGGGCGGTATCTGTTGGTAGTATCGTTGACGGATGGCGAAACGCCTGCGCAAGCAGGAAGCGTGGGCATTTTGTATAAGGATGTCACCACCGGGGATCCATTGGGGAATTATCTCATCTTGAACGATGTTGGGGAGTTCACCTTGCAAGACCCCTCTGCCCTCATTTTAGATGTCACCAGCGGGTCTATCCCAGTGAATGCCACCACTGTACCCGGCACCACCACAACAACAACGACCACAAGCGGAAGCACCAGCACTAGCTTGACCACAACCACCATCTGCCCTGGCTTAACGCTGACGTGTGATGAGTTGTTCAACTGTGCGGAGGTGCAAGCGTGCGTCACGGCAGGTAGCACCGTGTTGGATACGAATGGAAATAAAGTGGCGTGTGATAGTGCGGAAGGGCGCGTACCGCTCAGTTGTACTGTACAGATTCCCTAGCCAGTAGGTTACACAGTAAGGGGGTGGGTAGCGATAACCCATCCCCTTATTGGTTATTCAAAGTTAATCCAGAGCAACATCCGCCCCAACATCAACTCATCCCCGTCATGCACGGGGTAGAGCTTATTGGCTTCAAGTTCCGTCCCATTGAGCGTTGTGCCGTTTGCACTGCCTAAGTCACGCACATACACGCGCCCCTCTTTGGAAATCAATGCAACATGATGACGGCTCACCCCGCGCTCTAGGGCACTCAGGTGAGAAAGATCAATGTTGTAGCGGTCAATCTCGTGTTGTTCCAACCGACCCAACAAAACAGGACGCTCCCGAATGTTGCGCGTGATTGCCTCATTTTGGCGTTCAATGGTGATGTACACCAAAGAACCATTCAAGCGTGATGTACCGCTGGCATAAGCTGGAGCGTCATCCTTATCCACCAACAAGTTATCCTTCACCATCATGGTTTCAGACGCTCGCATATCCTGTTTGCGGGCGGGTTCACCACATTCAGGACAAATCACAGCAGTAGATTTGAGAGCGTGCCCACAATTACGGCATTTGAGTAGGGTTTTTATAGTTGCCATAAGCTCCCCAACGACAATTTCTAACTATTCTGCTTCAAGATGTTTTATGATTATGACACAATACCATCAACACAAATGATAAAAAGTGATTGTTTTTACCACATAAACACATGAGGCACAATGTCAGTGAATCTGTTTCCTAGCTATATAACATGGTACATCATTCCGATAGCCATTGCTTTGGGGGTGGCGTTTGCCATTCACCTGATGGCGCGTCGTGTGGCACAGTTGCTCATTCGCAAAACCCCACGCACCCCCACCAGCGATTGGGAGCCACGCCGTCAGACGATTGTCCAACTGGTGGCGGCAACCATCAGCATCATCGCTTTCATGGTTGCCATCATGGTGGTCATCGGGCGGTTCACCTCCGGCAGTAATGTGATGTGGGTGGTGGTGGGGTTGTTTGGGGCGGGGGTGGGGTTTGGGGTGCGCCCGTTCCTGTCTGACTATGTAACTGGCATCACCTTGATTTTTGAGGACAACTATAGCATTGGTGAAAAAGTGGTCTTGATGGAAGTCGAGGGCGTGGTGGAGGACATCAAGTTACGGGTGACGCATTTGCGCGGGATCGACGGCGAATTGTTCATCATCCCCAATGGCGACATTCGCGTTATACGGAACTTCAGTCGTGGGCGGTTCACCCCCGTGCGCTTGACCATCCACATTGCCTCATCCGATGTCAAACCCGCGCTCAAGCAATTGGAATCGCTAACGGAAGAGGCGATGTCCCAATTGAAGTTTTTAATTGAGCCGTGGATTATCACTGCCGATACGGACGTAGGAACAACCGCCAAGTTACACATTGTGGCTAAAGCACGCTTTGGCAAAGGCGCGATGATGCGCCCCCACTTGATGGCGTTCATTCAGGAGAAACTGAGCGAGACAGGCATTGAGCTAGTGGATTAAAGTTACGAAACATTACCAGAACGTTTAGGTGTGATTAATCATGTCTGCCTATGATACTGCGTGTTTGCTTATAGTTGATACAGGACTTATAAACCATGACCGATTCTCCCATACGTCTAGCGTTCATCATTTCTAATTACTATCCCGGCTTTCAAAATATGTTAGATGCCGCACATGATGAGGCACAACAACTAGGCGCGGTGGTCTCCATCGTGTCACAAGTGCCCGGTTGCTTTGATATGCCCTTGCCGATTAAGAAGTTGCTACAACGGTCGGATGTTGATGCAGTGGTGGCAATGGGGGTGATCTTGCCCGTGCCCCACAAAACCAAAGACGGCGGTTCTCCCACTGAGGAGATCACCGACTGGTATGAAACCATTGCCAATGGAACAATTGACCGTCTTGATGCACTCTCTCTGGAGTATAATAAGCCGGTCGTCAAAGAACTAATCGGACCCGGTTTTCCTGTGGGTATGGTCAAAGATCGGGTTGAACGCTATGCACGGGCTGGGGTCAAGACGGCGGTCTTGTTGGTCAAAGAGATAATACGAATTGGTGAGTAATCCACCAAGCATGAAAGAAGGTGAACGATGTATGCGTTAGCGGTTAAGCGTGATTTTGTGGCACAGCATTTTTTGATCGGTGGGGATTGGGGCGCAGAGAACCAATGGCACTCTCATCACTATGTAGTAGAACTTCAACTACAAGGGGACACGCTGGATCAGCATGGATACTTGGTTGATATTGTCAAAGTGGATGAAAAGATGAATGCGATGGTCGCCTTCTACAAAGACCACACCTTGAATGAGTTGCCTGCTTTTGAGGGGTTGAACCCCAGTATTGAACACTTCGCCCGCATCTTGTGCGTTTCGTTGGCAGAGGAAATCGCCTTCCCCAACATCCACACTTATATTGTCACCGTGTGGGAAAACGATATTGCGTGGGCATCGTACACCTTACGCGCATGAAGATAGGACTCATCATTTATGGCTCGCTGGAGACGGTCAGCGGAGGCTATCTGTATGATCGTCAACTGGTGGCAACCCTACAGCAGGCAGGGCACACCGTCGAGATCATCGCGCTTGCTTGGCGCACCTACCGCGCTCACCTGCGCGACAACTTTGACCGTGCCCTACAACAACGCTTGTTGATAGGGGACTGGGATATTGTGCTACAGGATGAACTCAATCACCCGTCGTTGTTTGGCATCAACGTGCAACTGCTGGGGCGCGTGCGCTATCCGATCGTTTCCATTGTGCATCACCTCCGCGCCAGTGAAGATCATCCCCGCGCCTTACGGGCGATTTACCGTGAGGTTGAACGCGCTTACTTGCGCTCGGTGGATGGCTTCATCTTCAATAGCGAGACCACGCGCCAAACTGTGCAAACGCTGGCACCCAATCGCAAGCCGTCAATCGTTGCTTACCCTAGTGGCAGCCGTTTTGTGGGGCATCCCCCCAAGCCCGTCTGTGATGATGTATTGCGCCTGATCTTCGTCGGGAATGTCACCCGTCGCAAAGGGCTTCACACGCTTTTAGATGCCTTGCAACGCCTGCCCGATGCCCCTATACAGTTGGATGTGGTGGGGGCGGTGGATGTTGAGGCGGACTATGCCACCAACTTACAGGCGCGTGCCAATCGGCGCGTGCGCTTTTGGGGGCGACTAAGCGATGAGGAACTTGCTACACGCTTGAGTGCATCCCACGCGCTGGTCGTGCCTTCACAATATGAGGGCTTCGGCATCGTGTATATGGAGGGGATGGCGTTTGGGCTGGCAATCTTGGCAACGCATGGGGGCGCGGCGCATGAGATCATCACGCACGGGAGCAACGGCTTTCTGATTATGGCGGAGGATGTCACCGCGCTGGCGGAACATTTGCAGACATGGCTTGATGATCCACACCGCTTGGCAAGCATGCGCCATGCCAGCCGTCAACGTTTTGAACAGCATCCCACTTGGGAGGATTCTATGCAGGGCGTGGAAAGATTCTTGCGCCAAATGTTAGACGCACGCTCCTAAGCCTTTGCCCAACTTGATCCCCCAAAACCGCACATCTTGCGCCATAATACAGGGATTCAGGTTGCAACTTGTGGAAGGAACTTTCAAGCATGCCCGCTCATTTCTTCATCAGTTACTCGCGCGAACAGCTGTACATGGCGGAAGCGTTGGCATTGCGCTTACAGGCGCAGGGTGTTCCGCTCTGGTTTGATATACAGCAAATCAACGCTGGGGATGATTGGCGATACAAGATTGACGAGGGCTTGGAGCAGGCGCAAGGCTTGATCTTCCTTGCTTCCTCCAGCGCGATCCGCTCCCCGTATGTTGAAACGGAATGGCGCACTCTTCTTAAACGTGGCAAACCGCTGTATGTGGTCATGTTGGAATCATGCGCCCTCCCCGACGAATTAGAACACGCTTCCGTCACCATCCTAGATATGCGCGTCGATTTTGATGGAACAGTGACGCGCTTGTTACAGGCGTTGCAGGGGCAACTTCCCCCACGCCAAAGCGTTCCTAAGCGCAAATTATGGGGGTTGCCCCTGCGCCATCCCTCCAGCATCACCTTGATGATCGCCCCGTTCATCGTGACGATTCTACAGTGTTTGCGCGTGTTCACCGAAGTTCCCTATTATTTGCAAACCAATCAATTGGGCACAACGGAATTAGCCATCCTTGCCATCAATAGTTTGACGATTTACTTCTTCCTCTCGCAGGTGATCGCCATCTTGAGGCGCACCTACACGTTCAACCAATACTGGATTCTGTTGCTGTTCGCGCTTGGCTCGGTCAACATTTATGGCGGATTGGTGATTGAGGCGGATGTGTGGTTACAAGTATTGTTGGTGGCATTAGCGGGGTTTGTGTACTTTCGCACGGAGAGTGCCTACCGTTGGCTACCTACAGGGCAAGCACCTCAATGGATGCGCAAACGTTTCGGCATGCAAAAGCTCCCCACGTTGGCAAACTTAGGAAGCCAGCTGGATCGCTTGGATGAACCACGCCATGATTCCTTCATGGTTCATGCCAGCCCAGCCGACCAACGCACCGCTGAACACGTTGCACAAGCGTTGGTGCAACAAGGGCATCTGGCGGTGGAGGAGGCGCACGCCCAGCATCACATCGTCATTCTATCCAACACCACGCCAGAACGGCTTTTGGTGCGCGTGATGAAGCAATATCCGTATCAACTCATCCCCGTGCTAGGAAGCGGTGTGATCTTGCCTCCCCAGTTCACCAGCTTGACCGCCCATCAATACATTGATTTTCGTCAGCATGCCGCCGAACAACTCAACGCTATCGGTATTTTGTTGCGTCATCCCCAAAAGGGGAAGATCATCTATGGGCTAAACATGACCCCTCGCCCCATTGAGAAGCACATCGTCCCACGTGGGATTCAACGCTTCAGCGTGGGGATGCGCCTGTTGATGATTGTCTTTGTGTGGAACGCCATCTTCACGTTGATGACAGACTTCGCCACAAACGGGCGCGTGACAGATTGGTGGACATGGCTTCAGGTAGTGGGGGTGATGGGCGCGTCAGTGGTGGGGGCAACCGTCGTGAGCGCGGTCAATCAGCGTCGCTTGTCGTGGGGGGCGTTTGTGGGGGTGATGCTATTGGGGTTGCCCTTGTGGTATTTTTACGGATTGGGGCTAGGCGTGTTGGTGGTGATGGGGATCAGCGCACAGGCGATCTATCGTTGGTTGCCACGTGGTGGGGGATGGCGCAAAGCCGAAGCCACCCTCAAGCCAGCAAGCCGTGCCAACGTTGGGCTAACATGGCTACGCGATGCCATTACGGTGGCGGTATTTGTGCTGTTGCTGGGAGCAGGCTCATTTTAGAAGTTGCCACTCCTGATAAAACTATTCAAAAGTGCAACTTGTTTTAGCCCAAAGAACTTTTTTGCGGTATGCTTGTGGGGAATGATTGAATCTAAAAGGATGGAGAACCCCGACATGAAACGTTGGTTGTTGGTATTGCTTAGTTTATTACTTTCGGTTGTTGCTATTCCGGTGTTTGCCCAAGATGTCACGGGGGCAGGGATCGAAAAGATGGCGCAAGCTGTCCCCTATATTGAGGCGATTGATGCGGACGGCTACGCTTTTGCTTCTGGCTCTGGAACGATTGTCACCCCGACAGGGCACATCTACACCAATTATCATGTGATTGAAGGGGCAACTGATTTTGCCATTTATTTATTACAAAACATCAGTGAGCTACCCGTCTTAAGTTATTACGCCACCGCCGAATATATTTCCCCTAGCCTTGACTTTGCCGTCTTACAGATTGACCGCGACGCAAACGGCAGCCCCATCAACTACAATAACCTAAGTTTGCCCTATCTGCCTGCGGTAGAAAATACCGCCACCATCGGCGAAACCGTGCGCATCTTTGGGTATCCGGGCATTGGGGATGGCTACATGGTGACGACCACCGGGGATATTGTCACCATTCAAAATGGGGACGTTGGGGATGTACGCCTGCCTGTGTGGTACTGGACGGATGGCGAAATCTCCGCCGGTAACAGTGGTGGCTTGACGGTGGATGCCGAAGGGCACTACTTGGGCATTCCAACTTGGGTGGTCTCTGAAGAGGAAACCAGCGGTAAACTGGGTGGGGTGATGCCCATCAATGCTGCCCTACATTCTCTTCAGACCGAAGTCAGCTTGAATCCAGCCGACCCCAACAGCGTCCAATCGGTGGACGGCGGAGAGTCTGGCGACCTCTACGTCTACAATGATTCCAGTTTCAGCGTGTGTTATTTGTACGTTTCTCCGTCTAGTGCCAGCAACTGGGGGGATGACCAACTTGGGTCAGGCAACATTTTACCCAGTGGCGAATATTTCAATTTGTCGGTTTCATTAGGAAGCTATGACCTGCTCTTGCGGGATTGTGACCAAAACAGCCTCGATGAAATCTACAATGTCGAGATCAATGCGGAAACCGTCTTGCACTTCACCGGCACCGAGACCTACATTGACCCGTCCGGCTTTTCCCCCGATGGTCAATCCACCACGCTGATTAACCTGACCATCAAGAATAAATCCGCCCAAAATGTTTGCTACGTTTACATCTCCCTCCCAGAAAATGATTCATGGGGAGATGACCAATTGGGCACCTCAAATGTCATCGCGCCGAACGGCACGTTCACATGGCAAAAGCCAGCCGGCACCTATCATATTCTGCTAGAGGATTGCTCTGGCAATACCCTGTTCGATCAGCGTAACTTTGATGCCACCTTTGACGCAACGCTCGTCTACGAATAGAGGATAGGATCATGCAATCCATTAGCGTTATTCGTGATTGGCAAATCGGGCTACTGCGTAATTCGCAAATTAGCTATCGCTACCTGCTAGAGCAAAGCGATCCCGCCGCCCTCACGCGCTACCGCGACGGTGGCACGGGTTGGACGGCGTTGGAAACGCTGTGCCACCTGCGCGACTACGAAGCGATCTTCTTGGTACGCGCTCGGTTGACGATGGAACAAGACTACCCGAACTTGCCCTTCACCCCACCCGATACGATGGCGGAAGAACATGGCTACAACCAACAAGCCGTGTGGGAGGTCTATGCAGATTGGGTGAAGAACCGTGAGGCGTTCTTTGCCTATTTGGCGGACGTTCCCGAAGCAGGCTGGGAGCGTGCCGGCAATCACCCACGACGGGGGCACTTCACCCTCTTGGATCAACTCATGCTGATTAGCTGGCACGACCTCAACCACATGGAACAGATCGTGCGCACCTTGAGCGAAAAACTTGGCTAGAGGCGAGGGGGTCTCCCAGCATGAGAGACCCCCTCCTGCTTATTCCAACGGGCGCAGATTATCCAACGTCCACGGCATCAACTCGGCAACGGTGGGATGCGTGAGGACAGTACGGCGGAATTGCTTCCATGTCACCCCTGCCATCATCAACGGGGTGAACATGTTGACGATTTCATCCCCATCAATCCCCAAGATGGTTGCACCTAAGAACTCATCCGTTTCGGCATCCACGATTAACTTCACCAGCCCGTGAGTTTCGTCTTTTTCCACCGCGCGAGAGATGCTGGACATCTTCTTGGTTGCCATCAAAACCGCCCGCCCCGATTGACGCGCGTCCTTCTCGCTCATGCCCACGCGCCCCAACGGCGGATCCATATACATGGCGTAAGTCATGATGCGGTCGGAGACTTTGCGCGTGCCCTCGTCAAGGTTATCTAGCACGATCTCAGCATCGTTGACGGCGGTATGGGTGAAAGCACCCTTCCCGTTGACATCCCCTAATGCCCATACATTGGCGTTGGTGGTCAAGAGATGATCGTCGGTGACGATGAATCCGCGCTCATTGGTTTGGATGCCTGCCGCGCTCAAGTTGAGCGTGTCGGAATTGGGCACGCGCCCGATGGCAAATAAGATGTGTGAGCCTTCTATGGTTTCTTCGCTGTCCCCATGCTTGATGGTTGCGCTCACGGCGGTGGTTGTGCCACGCGCCACGTGCAATAACTCCGCCCCACACACCACACGGATGCCTTCTTCTTCCAGCACACCATGCGCAATTTGGGCAATGTCCGCATCTTCACGGAACATGATTTGAGGCGCACGCTCAACGATGGTGACAGCACTTCCTAAACGGCGGTAGGCTTGGGCAAACTCAATCCCGATGTAGCTTCCACCAATGACAAGCAGGTGCTGGGGTAGCTCGGTTAAATCAAGCAACTTGCGATTGTCCAACCACTCGACTTGATCTAACCCTTTGACGGGTGGCACAAACGGACGCGCCCCAACATTGAGATAAATCCGTTCGGATTCAATCAACTCATCCCCCACGCGCACCACCGTAGGCGATTCAAACTGGGCGAAGTGGCGGTATAGGGTGATGTTGGGGTTGGTGCTGAACCACCGTTCTAAGCCACCGCTGAAGCTGGTGCGAATGTGATTGACGCGCTCCATCACCTTAGCGAAGTCGATGCTGAAGTGGTCAATGTTCACGCCAAAATCTGCCCCGCGCCGTGCTACGTGGGCGGCACGCGCACTTGCCACCAGCGTTTTAGTGGGAGAACACCCGTCGTTGACGCATGTTCCGCCGATCTTTGCGCCTTCCACAATGGCAATCTTCCAGTCCTTCTTGAGCAATCCTGAAATTAATGTGCCAGCTGCCTGACCCGTTCCGATTAAAATAGCATCATACTTTTGGGGGTTCATCTCTCAATCACTTTCGTTGGTTAGTCTCCATCTACACGCTAACTGACGGTTCTTCAGCATGACTCTTACACAAAAAACCTGCATAAATGTGAAGCATGACAAACCACAGTATCAATGAGATACAAATGACATTAGAGCGAAATGAATTCTGGTCATATTATAAAGTTATCAAAGCAATGAGAAAGACTTATAGGGAGGAAACAAAAGCATGCTAAATTCATTGAGCCGTCAACAACATCGGGTGATCGAAGACCCCGCTTTCATCAAGGCATTATTCAACGATGCTCGCTTCTCCGTCTTGTGGTTGGTTGCGCGGGTGTGGTTGGGTTGGGAATGGTTTCAATCAGGGTTACAAAAAGTCGGTGAAGTTGGCTGGACAGGTGATGGCACTGCCCTCAAGGCGTATTGGGAACGTGCGGTTGCCATCCCCGAACAAGGGCGACCCGCCATCAGTTTTGATTGGTATCGTAGCTTCTTGCAATTCTTGATTGATACCGAGTCATGGACATGGTTTGCCAAGTTAATCGCCTATGGTGAAGTCCTCGTGGGGATTGGCTTAATTGTCGGGGCGTTCGTGGGGATTGCCGCCTTCTTCGGTGGGTTGATGAACTTCAGCTTCATGTTGGCAGGGAGTGCCAGCACCAACCCTGTCCTGTTCATCATCGCTATCGGCTTGATGTTCGCATGGAAGATCGCTGGGTTCATCGGCGCGGACTACTTCCTACTGAACTGGATCGGTACGCCGTGGAGTCGGGATAAGGTTGTTGAGTCAGGTCAGAAATCACATAAACGAACGGCATAGCCTAGCTCGACTGTAATGACAAAAGGCGCAGGAAACCCTGCGCCTTTTTGCGTTATGCCCCCATCCACCGCGTGAACAGCATTAGTGCCCTACGGGGACTGAAACGGGTATGTTACACTTCTTAGAATTACATGTGACCAACTCAACCGACTGGCGTATAATACTATCGTCCGCTACTAAGGAGACAACGCAGATGCAGAACCAATATCAACAGACACCATTGAGCTTGGTACAAAGGGTGATGGAGCATAAATCCTGTCAGTTACATTACTGGGTCAGCGAAAATGAGGCAAGCTCAACTGTTATCCTGCTTCACGGCGCAGGAGCGGATCATCGCATGTTCAACGATCAGGTTGAGGCTCTGTATGAACACTATCGTCTGCTGGTGTGGGATTGTCGAGCGCACGGAAAATCACAACCTAATGGCGAGCCATTCACGCTTCAACTTGCAGTAGACGATTTGTCCACCATTATGGATCGTGAACAGATCAAAACGGCGGTACTGGTTGGTCAGTCGATGGGAGGTCTCATTGCTCAGTTGTTTTACAGGACATTCCCTCAACGCACGCAAGCACTGATTCTAATTGGCACTACACCCATTGCAAAGGCTTACTCGTGGTTGGATGTGCAAATGACTCAGTGGTCGTTACCGATTCTCCGATGGTGGCCTTATCAGAATTTTCTACGAGTGAGTGCAGAAACCGCTGCTTTGACAAAGCCAGCACGCGATTATATGTTCAACGCAATGGAACTCATCCCGAAAGCGACATTGCTGGACATTTGGAAGGGAGTGGTTGCCATCGTAACTCAGGATGGCATACCGGGGTGGGGGTTGGAAATTCCTGTTCTGCTGATGCACGGTGAGCGTGATCGTAATGGCAGTATCCGTGACGATGCACCAGAGTGGGTTCAAAATGAACCCAACATGACCTACATTGTCATTCCAGATGCAGCACATAATGCCAATCAGGACAATCCACAGGCGGTAAATAATGCGATTGTAAACTTCCTGTCAGAGATTGCAATACGCTCACAGTAGCCGAAAACCCGACCCGTTCATTTTAGAATCGTTATGTCCCTCTTAGCATCTTCGTTTGACTTTGGCGCGGTGATGGTCTATGCCCATGCGCGATAGCCTGTTTGCATTATGCCCCCATCCACCGTGTGAACAGCATTTGTGCCTGTGCCTCATCCTCCACACAATAAACCACGCCATCTTCTGTAGAAAAATCACCCTCTGCCCCCAAGCCTATCGGTTGCTGTTGCTCCGCTGGCAAGCCAATCACCACCGTCACCCCCAGCCATGATGGCGATAACCGCTTGCCAAACGTTCGAGCGTGGGCGCGGATGCCGCTGGGAAAGCGGTCTTGGCGCACCTGTGAGAAATCCAACACCAGCAAGACGCTGTTGGGCGTGGGGGGCATGGCGTAAATTGCCACTTGCGAGACGGCGTGATAATCCTTCCACGTCCAACCGCTTTGTGCAGTTAGACGCAGACGGGTTTTGTGGGGGGTGTCCCACGCGAGTTGAAAACGGATCGCGGTCATACGGTTGAGACGCTCCTAAGTGACTGCCAAGAACAGTAACCATACCCCATAGGCTAAGGCGGTTAAGGTGGCAAAGGTGAGCAGGAACAAACGGCTTAAGGTGACAAGACCGCGCACAAACGAAACAGCGCGATTGGGCTTGGCAGGGGTGGCGGTGGGCTTCTTCTTATTCTTCTCCCGTTTGGTTGCTTGTGCCTGTTGGTAGCGTTGAATCGCCATAATCACAAAGGGCACCCCCACCGCCAAAACCAAGATGGCGGGCAAACACAACACGGTTAAACCGAGTGCATCGTAGAACATCTTTCCTCCCTTAAATCATTCAATAGGCTTATTCTAGTGTGCATGAACGCGCTACGCCCCTAGCTTAACAGATTGCCGTAACGGTGCAGGGTTTGGCTAATCGCTTGCTCAAGCAGATAATGACGCAACTCCAAGCGACCATTGGATACGATTGGCGCATCAATTAACGGGGTGTGCGTTTCGATACATGCCTCACGCAGGGTTTCGCTCACCGCGCCCAGCACGCGCACACGTTGCCAATAACGATAAGCTGGCTCCTGTAAGGCTTGGAGCAAGCCTGCTTCGTCTTCCTCAACTAAGGTGATATGAGCATAGTCAGTTAAGCTATGCGGAAGAAGCGCGTCTTGGGGGTGGCTCAAGCGCAAGGGAATGCCACAGATCGCGGTTGCCAACGCCACCCGTTCCAAATCGAAGGGGCGCGTTTGTGCGGTTACACGCACCACCACACGCTTGAGAGGGCGATAGCGGAAAATGTTGGATTCACCCAACACTTGGCTAGGGTCATGCTCAAGGCGGAAGTGGCTATCCCATGCGTGCTGATAGGATTGGCGTACCTCTGCTAAGGAACGGGGTTGCTTGTCCGTCCATGTGGCTAAACTCAAGACGTAGTTCACGCCCCCTGCTTTGGCATAACCAAATGCCGAACGCTTCCACCCACCGAAGGGCTGACGCTGGACGATTGCCCCCGTCGTGACGCGGTTGATGTAGGCATTGCCGGCATGGATGCGCTCTTTCCATAGGGCAATCTCACGCTCGTCTAGGGTGTGGATGCCACTGGTCAAAGCGTAGTCTACCCCGTTTGCCAACTCAATGGCGTGTTCAAGATTTTTCGCTCGCATCAACCCCAACACGGGACCGAAGCACTCGGTTTGATGGAAGAATGAACCAGCTTGCACCCCTAGCTTGATGGCGGGTGTCCATAGGTTGGGGTTGGTGGGGTCGTTCTGCGGTTGTAAAAGCCACGTCTCCCCCTCTTCTAGTTGGGTGAGTGCCTGCCGTAGCTTGCCTTCTGGTTCACGCACGACGGGAGCAATCACGCTGGACAGGTCAAACGGACTGCCCACATGCAAACTTTGCACGGCATCCTTGAGTTGACGGCGGAACACTGCATCGTCATAGACTTCTGCCTCTAGGATGGCAAGGCTGGCAGCAGAACATTTCTGCCCAGCATGACCGAATGCCGATTTCACCAAGTCTTTGATGGCTTGGTCACGGTCAGACATGGCACTGATAATCATGGCGTTCTTACCGCTGGTCTCGGCGAACAGGCGCAAGGTGGGCTTCCAATGCAAGAACATCCGCGCGGTCTCATACGCCCCCGTCAGGATGACCGCGTTCACACGGGCATCTGTCACCAAAGATTGCCCCACTGCATCATCGGTGGTCGGCACAAACTGCAGGGCTTCGCGCGGAATGCCAGCATCCCACAAGGCATTCACCATTGCCCAGCCCACCAAGACCGCTTCTGGCGCGGGCTTGAACAGGACAGCATTCCCTGCCATCAAGGCTGCCAACGTCCCTCCGCACGGAATCGCTAGGGGGAAGTTCCACGGTGGGGTGATGAGTACCACGCCGAGCGGTTGATCGTCCAAATCAGTGAGTTCGGTCTCAACAAGGTCAAGCGAACGCGCATAGTAGTTAGCAAAGTCAATCGCTTCGGACACTTCGGGGTCAGCTTGTTCGGCTGTTTTGCCCCCATCCAACGCCATCGCACCGATCAAATCCCCCCGATATGCCGCCAGTTTGTTGGCACATTCCACCAACAACGCCTTGCGCTGGGCAATGGGGGTTGCTTGCCAGCTAACTTGAGCAGATACCGCCGTGTGAATGGCGCGTTCGATTTCTTCAGGTTGTGCCAACGAATAGTGATATGCCACCTGATGCGGATGAGCGGGGCTATGCCCTTCTGCTACGGCTTCGCTTTGAATCAACGCCCCCATCACCTGCAAGGGGAGGGTCTCAAAGTGGGGAGCGTTCCAGCGTTCTAGCACCGTTTGAATCCAGAGCTGGTTGGCACGGAGCGAGAAGTCTGTATCAGCGACATTGTAGAACGGCTCTTCCACCGAGAAGCGGACGCGCTCAGTTTGGCGATTTTGCTGGCGGTTGGGCTGGTCGCTGATGTGGTGCATGTCGCGCACGGCATGCAAGAAGCGGTTGCGCTGGCTCTCCCAAGCAGGGCTGTCCACCGTGAGCGAAAACAGATCATGCAAGAAATTCTCCTCGCTGGTGTTTTCGTCCAAGCGACGCACCAAGTAGGCGATCGCACTATGGAAGTCACTTTGCTTGACGACGGGCGCGTACAGCAACATCCCCCCGGCTTGCCCCTTGACCGCTCGCGCTTGGTGGTTTGCCATGCCTTCGAGCATCTCAAACTCTAGCCACTCGTGCAATCCATAGCGATCACGCAAGACCAGCGCGTAAGCCACATCAAAGAGATTATGGCTGGCAATGCCCAACTGAACCGCTTGCGCCCGTTCGGGCTGGCAACCATACGTCACCATGCGCTTATAGTTGGCATCCACTTCGTGCTTGCTTAGATAGGGTGCTTGCTCCCATCCATGCAAGGCGGCTTCTACGCGCTCCATCGCTAGGTTAGCCCCCTTCACGATGCGTAGCTTGATCGACGCGCCCCCGTTCGCCACCCGTCGCATCGCCCATTCGGTCAGGCTTTGTTGCACCACGAACGAATCCGGCAGATATGCCTGCAACACAATCCCCGCGCGAAGCGATTTGAACTCTGCCTCATCCAACACTTGTTGGAAGGCGGATACCGTCAAGTGGAGGTCGCGGTATTCTTCCATATCTAGGTTGATGAATTTGTAGAGGGTTGTCCCATCCGCGCGACGATAAGGGGTGTGCATGGCTTGGCGATACAGCAGGCGCAAGCGATTCTTAATTTGCTCAACGGTTTGCTCAAACGCCACAAGGTGAATCTGGCTGAAGACGGAAGAAATCTTGACCGAGATATATTCCACTTGCGGATTAGCCAACAACTGTAAATAAGCGTTCAAGCGGTTTTCCGCTTCGGCTTCGCCTAAGATCGCCTCGCCCAGTTGGTTGATGTTGAGCCGAATGCCTACTTTTTTCCGCTCGGTCAAATACGGGAAGAATTG
The DNA here is from genome assembly GCA_049318945.1 of Phototrophicaceae bacterium. Lineage (GTDB taxonomy): Bacteria > Chloroflexota > Anaerolineae > Aggregatilineales > Phototrophicaceae > CAIRDJ01. The sequence goes on from JBMOEO010000002.1 coordinate 84,317, forward strand.
CTTGGGTTCACTGGGGAGGATTACATTGTTGGTTTGTTGGCGTAGCTGGGCAACGATCAACGGCACCACCACATTGGGCAGGTATTGGCTAAACCACCCACCCACCCCCAATGCTAGTTGCTCTACCTGCGTGAAGTAACGGGGCGTGCCGTATTGGTCAAGCAAATAACGGATTTGACTGGCAATGCGCTGGGCATGGTGGCTACGAAAAGCCTGATCCGGCATGAGCATGGTAAATTTTTTGCCGTCGGCATCCTTCATCATGCGAGCAATCTTGCTGGCTTGGGCGCGTTCATCACGGGTTTGTTGTGCTTGGGCGGTTGCCAAAAGCTCTTTAGCAAGTTCAACCGCTTGTAAGGCAAGTGCTTCATCCGAGGTTAGATTCTGGGTGGGTGCGCTCATCTGGTTACTCTATAGGTTTCAAGGTCTCAATATCGCTTCTCTCTATTGTACATGATTGCGCAGGGATTTCATGCAACCACCCACAGGATTGGCATGTCGCTTCGGGCAAACTTGCCCACAATGTCTAATCTTTTTCATATAGTTGTGTGTTACAACTATCCACGCATAAATTAGCAATTGCCATTCATACAACCCAAAGGAGTTAAACGCATGTCAGAAACATTTACCTTTAAGGCGGAGATCAAACAGTTACTGGATATTTTGGTGCATTCGCTTTATTCCGAGCGTGAGATCTTCTTGCGTGAGTTAATCAGCAATGCCTCCGACGCGCTCAATCGCCTTCAATTTGAAATGCTCACCAACCGCGACGTACTTGATCCCGATGCCGAGCTTTCGATTGATGTCACCGTAGACGAAGAAGCCGGCACGCTCACCCTATCGGATAACGGGATTGGTATGACGCACGATGATCTTGTTAACAACTTAGGGACGATTGCACGCAGTGGCGCAAAACAATTCATTGAGTTACTGAAAGACCGCCCAGAAGGCACGCAAGCCTCTGATATGATTGGGCAATTCGGCGTGGGATTCTATAGCGTGTTCATGGTGGCGGATCGCGTGCGCGTGGTTTCGCGCTCTCATCATCTGGATGGGCAAGCGTGGGCGTGGGAATCTGACGGGAGCGATGCCTTCACCATTGAACCATCCGACAAGACCGAACGCGGTACGGACATCATCTTGAGCCTCAAAGAAGATGCCAAAGAGTTCCTCCAATCCTACACCGTCAAGAAGATCATCACCACCCATTCCGATTACATCACCTTCCCCATTTATGTTGCGGACGAAGAAGAGCCAACCAACTCGCAACAAGCGGTATGGCGCAAGGCAAAGAGTGAGATCAGCGAGGACGACTATAACAAGTTCTATCAGGCGATGACCCTAGACTTCAATGAACCGCTCAAAACCATTCACATGCAAACCGACAGCCCCTTCCAGTTCTATGCCCTGCTATTCATCCCTGGTGGGGATGAGCGCAATATGTTTAGCCCACGCAAAGAACCCGGCTTGAAGTTGTATGCGCGTAAGGTACTCATCCAAGACTACAGCAAAGACTTGCTCCCTGAATATTTGCTCCAGTTCATTCAAGGCGTGGTGGATAGCGAAGACATCCCCCTCAACGTCTCACGCGAGACGCTCAAGGCAGACCCACAAATCGGCAAGCTGAAGCAGACGCTGACCAACAAGGTGCTAACTGAACTGAAGCGCATGGCGAAGACCCGCAAGGATGAATACCTGAAACTGTTTGACATGCACGGACGCTGGCTGAAGCAAGGGTTGGCAATGGAATTTGCAGACCGTGAGGACTTGATGGAGTTGATGTACTTCCCCAGTTTGAGCAACAACGGAAGCGACGACTGGACTTCATTGGGTGAGTACAAAGAGAAGATGGTGGAGGGACAAACCGACATCTATTACATCATCGGGGATGATAACACCAGCGCAGCACGTAGCCCGCATTTGGATGCTTTCCGTCGTCGTGGGGTGGATGTGTTGTACTTCACTGACCGCGTTGATCCCATCATGGTTATGGGCTTGCAAGAGTATCAAGGGGCGAAGTTGCGCAGTGTGGATGATAGCTCGATTGACCTAAGCAATGTGGGTCATTTGTCTGCGGATGATGCCAGCAACCTTGAACCCGCGCTGGAAGCTGACCAAACTGAGAGCATCTTGGAACGCTTCCGCACTGTGTTAGGGGATCGCGTGGCTGGGGTGAGCGTGGGAGCAAACCTCGTGACCAGCCCAGCGCGTTTGGTGACGGATGGCACCAACCCCAATAACTTCATGTTCCGCGTGAATCGCCTGTTTGACCGCAACTTTGAATTACCGATTAAGACGCTGGAGATCAACCCACGTCACGCGCTCATCCACAACTTGAACGTGTTGTTAACGCAAGACAGCTCAAGCGCGTTGGTGGACACCGTGATTGAACAAGTATTTGAAACCGCCCTGCTACAAGATGGGATTCACCCTGACCCAGCCAGCATGGCAGACCGCATCGTTAAGCTGATGCAAGAGGCAACCACCACTCGCTAGTAACCCCTGTTTTTCCCCCATCCTCAACCTAAAAGGGATGGGGGATGCCTCACGAATAATACCGCTGGCGGATTTCCTCCACGCTCATGAATTGTGCGGCAGTGCGAATCTCCTCTAAACGTGCGTGAATGTCCGTCGGGCGGATGTCATCAAACATTGCCACCCATTCAGTTGACCAAAACGGGAGTAACTCGGTGGTGATCTTGCTTGCCAAGCGCACCAGCTTGGGATAGAGCGTGCGCTCAATGAATAGGCGTTCGGCAACTTTGGCGTTTGCTTCGGTGGCGTTATCGCTGACCATCCCGACGGGGATGCCAAACAGATTTAAGATTTCGTCGCGGTGCGCTTTGCGCCCATGTAAAAAGTCTAGGTCGGTGTGGCTATGCGTGATGCTTTGCCACTTCACACTTTCCCCACGTAAGAACGCGGTTTTGCGCTGGGTGCCCCCATAACTGCTGCGCCATTCGCGTTGCACGCGCTCATAGTCGGTATCAGTGAGCGTGGGGGGGAGCGTGACGATGCCGGCGGGGATGCCGTTCTCCTGCCCAAACGTGTTGCGATTCCACTCCGCCATAGCGCGGTCACTGGTGATGGCGATCTGCCCAGCTTGCAACGGGGACGCGCCGTAATAATCATCTAGCGGATGCCAGCGTTTGAAGTGGATCACCTCCACCGCTTCCAGTGGCAGGCGTTGCCCGTTCACCTGATAGACATACCCACGCACAAAGTCCGTTTCATGGGGCACAATCGCCACTCGATCAGCGCGTAACACCCAAATTTCTTGTGGGATGCCCTCGTTGCCGGCTAAAAACCAATAAGCATTCCCCGTCAATTCTAATGAGCCGATGGTCTGTTCGATCAAGTCGAACGCGCTCAAGGTGGGGTTGGGGTGTTGGAGCAAGCGCGTGAGCGGATGGGCATTGGGGAGCGGTTGGCGTGCCTCATCCAGCACGTGCAACGGCACCAGCGCACACGCTTCAGCAATGCGACTGACGGCATAATACACCCACGACGACGTAAGGTAAGTTTGCGATTGGCGATGGCGATCTTCCAACGTGGGAAAGCCCTGCCCGTTGTGGCGTGCCACCGCCCCCAAGTGGGGAGCAGGGCGTAAGCGGTTGGGCTTGTTGAGCCACCGTGTGAAAAGGTTTGGCATGTTGGTTTCATCCTTTCAAGGGGTGGAAGGCACGCCTCCCACCCGTCCCACGCTTAAATCTCAACGAGGTAAAATTGTCCAATGTTCTGGCTAGAGTAGATGGATACCGTCCCCTGTCCGCTTTGTTGCGCTCGCCATTCTAGGGTGAAGGTGTGCGTGCCGGGCGCGACGTTGGGCAACCACGACATAATCGAGATGCTCTCATTGCGGTTGATGGATTCCCCATAGTTGAGAAGCCACCGCCCGTTTCCGTCCATGTGACCTGTTGGCACAACCCCATCAATCTTATAGCGAAAGCCCACCCCTTGACGGTAGGGCAACTGCACATAGCAGTTCAAGCCGATCATGAGGGGCAAGCCGTGCGTTTCCATCGTGATCGAAATTGGCGGATCAAACGGCACAAACGCCGTGCTACTCGTGCCATACGAAGTTGAAAACTCAAACAGGGTGACGGCGGGGCGGTGGCTGTGTAGCCACAACATGCGGTCGCGCAGTTCCCCGTTGAGGTCGTCGGCGGTGACAAGATCGCCAACTTGCCACGTGCGCGGAGATGTCCAGTTCATCATGGATGCTCTCCCCTAGCCCAAGTTGATGAGCGCACTAGCAACAGTTGCTTCGTTGCGATTGAACGCCAAGCGCACGGTGGCGGTCAATTGGTAGCTGTCGGTGTAGGGCAGATACGTGAGGTCAACGCTGACGCGCCGACGGTAGCCCACGTACCATCCCGGACGGTAAACGCAGAGGGCACTGCCGCGCGTGTTGTTGGCAGGGGTGCTACTGACCTTCCCCAGCGCGGTGGTCTTGTCCGGCATCTCCGCGCTCACCAGTACGCTTGCCCCGTCCACATTGCCGATTTGCCCGGTGAAGGCGGTGGCATGCGGTCCCGCTTTGTCCATCGTGACAAACTCCGAAAGCCCCAACAAGCTGGCATAGACGCTCCCGTCCACAATCCAAGCGAGGTCTTGGGGGCGAGCCGCGTAACGCATGGGGAGGGCAAAGCGTGTTTGGCGCAGGTTTGCCAAACTCAAGGGCGCGTTGGCATTGATCGCATTGGTGAGCGCGGTCTTGCGTAGCCCATCAAACGCCATGAAGCGTTCGTTCGTGGCAGGGGTGGCACCGTCGCGGTTGATGTTGCCCGTCGTGGCGATGTCCCCGTTCAACAGCACGTGGTCGATGCTGTCGCTGATGGCACGCATCGCTTGCTCGCGGTACAAACTCAAGACCGGCAAGACAGCATCCTCCACCAATTCCGCGCTAAAGCCCACGCGCAACGCCAGCTTCTTCGCCTCAAGGCGCACCACCTTACTACCGATCTTGCTGTCGGGGATGGGGTTGGTTGCCCCCAACGTCAGCTGTGCTTCATCGCGCGTTTCTCCTACAAAGTACACGGTGGGGTCGGTGCTTTCCGCCGGCAACTCAAACGGGTTAGAGGGCATCTCAATGCTGGGGAACAAGGGCAAGATCACGTTATCGGTGCGTGCGCGAGACCACACTTGCGCACTCCACAAGTCCGCCACCCACTCATCCCCATAGCCCACTTGCGTGGTATAGGAAAGCTCATCGGACTTGATCGCGGTCAGGCGTTCGGTGGTGAGTTTGTGCGCCAGCGCGTTGCTGTAGGATTCGCTCACCCCTTTGAAGTGCTTGGTGTGGCTCAACAGCAAGTAGCCGTGTAACAAGTCGGTGGCGTTCAAGTCATCATACGGACTGCTGACGCGCACGCGCGGGGCGGTGTCTTGGGTGGAATGGGGGAGGCGTTTGAGGGTAGGTTGCTGTTCCATAGTGGGGTGTCCTGTGTGATTGGGCGAATGGGTAGAAGAGGCGGGATGTGCCAAACGGCTGAAGTCTAGCCCCAGCGTTTTATAGGCGGCTTGCACGGTGGCGACGTGGGTATAGCGTGGCTCGGCGGGGGTGGGGGTCAGGCTTCCTTCCACGAGGGGCCAACGCTTGATGCGCCCGTCCGCTTCGCGCTCAACCAAATGCGGGAGGCTTCCGCTTGACCACGCTAACGCGCCCTGCTCGATCAGGTGTTGGACGGCTTGCACGTAGTGATGGCGTAGGTGGAGTTGCGCCTCCGCCCAGATGCCAACTTCATCCGCGCGAAGGTCAATGATTTGCCCGACGACTGCCGTCTTGAGCGCGTCATCTTGCCCATGCTGATAGAGGACGGGGCGCACGGCGTACCAATCTAGCGCGAGGTCGGTTTCGGGGGTGAAGTATTCGCCCTGTAGGTCACGCTGATGAGGCGTGCCCCATACGAGCAAATAGCCCCCGATGCGCCCGCGCTCATCGTTGATGAATTTGAGGGGGTGGGTCATGTGAGTGTGTTCCTTTGCACTGCTTCGACAAACGGTAACGTTCGGTTACAGTTTCAGTGTGGGGGAACTCATGTTGGAAAGGTGGAACATTTGTGCGTGGATACGTTCGCCCCCACCCCCCGACCCCTTGCCTCCACTTCGTGGGAGAAGGGGTGAAAAGATTACCCCCACCCCCAAACCCCTCCCCCGCGGCGCGTTGCTTGCTGGAGAGGGGG
>JBMOEO010000003.1:0-83178 GCA_049318945.1 Phototrophicaceae bacterium
ATAAAAGACTTCATAACGTTGTAAAATCTGATGGTTAGCAGGAATCGGATTGACATACTCAGTGATGACATTATCAGGTGGGGGAGGGGTCGTATTGTTTGCTAAAACCGCAGAAAAGACACCCCGTCCAACATGCTCCTCTATAGCCATTACATGTTCAGCAACACTGTATCCATCCGTTTCACCGGGTTGGGTGGCGATGTTACAAACATAAACGATGAAGGCTGTCGTAGCGCGAAGGGCATTTGCTATTCCACTGACCAACAGATTCGGTAGAATACTGGTGTATAAACTACCAGGTCCAATCACAATCAGTTCCGCTTCTAAAATAGCTTCAACACTTTCATGATAGGCTTTAGCAGTTGACGGAACAAGTTCTAAGCGGTGAATCCGCCCTCCGGCATCGCCTATCGCAGATTCGCCCAGAAACTGTATAGTACGATTTTTACCGGGTAGCTGAATCTCTGCTCTAAGATTCACATCCTCTAACGTGGATGGGAGGACCCGTCCACGAATATTCAGCACTCGCCCCGTTTCAATGAGTGCACCTTCAAGCCCACCCTCAGTAACGGTTGACAAAACGCTGATGAACAAATTGCCGAAGGAGTGCCCACTTAGTGAACCTGTGGTAAAGCGATACTGAAATAACTTAGCTAGTGTGCTGTCATCATTAGCTAATGCAACAATGTTATTACGCAGATCACCGGGTGGCAAAACACCCAATTCTTCTCGTAGCTTTCCGGAACTTCCTCCATCATCGGCGACAGTCACTATAGCCGTTATATTGGTTGTTTTCCTTTTCATTGCCCGTAAACTAGAAGGAAGCCCAGTCCCACCCCCAATGGCAACAACTTTAATCCCACTACTCTGTTGATGGCGAACAAGTGTATCACCTACATCAATATTCTTGGCACGTAAAGGAACAACCAATACCTGATAAACTCGATAGACAGAATAGCATAATCCCCCTCCCCCCATTAAAACGAATATCCAATTGATGTATGGAATATTCTTGAGAAGGGTGATTCCGTTATATAACGATTCTAGTGAGAAGCCCACTCCCATTGCCCCAGATACAAACAAGATTGTACTGATGACAAAAAGTAGAACCCACTTTGAGATTCCTAAGTTAGGTTGCTTCATGATAATTCCTTTGCTTTGAGATATTTCCCTAAGTAGTTTGCGAGGATGTGAAGGAATGCCAATTCCAAAACAATCAACACACTCAAAATAATGGTTGAGGTGTACCAAAACGATTCTGGGAATAAACGTATCAGGGTATCCCAGTAGTAGAACAACCATGAATCCCCTTCAAAGAACAGGCTATGGAATGCTGTAAAGAACGTATCCCAAGCAACCGTTGCAGAGATCATACATACGAGGATAAGCGATAGAATTAGGATGTTCGTATGGCGAAACGCCATAAGAGCTACTCTCCATTCTTTACGCCACCATACTGTGAAACCTCCCAACAAGATGACGGCACAAGATGGCAAGACTAACGCCAATAAATCTTGGATGATCCGTTGTACATCCACCATGTGTTGAACTTCACGCTCATTATAGAGATAGCATAGTTCTTCAGCATCTGTTACGAGTATGCAGGACTGAGGTGGCATGGCATCCCGATCAATGGTCTTTTGGGCAAGCCAAACATCACTATACTCATACAAGAGGAATAATAATGTATCGGATGCAAGTTCAAGTCGCTGTTGATTGGTAAATCCGTATACATCGGGTTGAATCCATGGAAAGCTATAAGTTGTTTGTAGGAATACTTGAGACATCAGCAATCTAATCGGCAGCGCAATGAAGAGGATTACTAAAGCAACAGATAGTAGACTTGAAACTATATATCTAGCGTAAGCTGGCATAATCATTACCTGCTACAAAGTTAAATACAATTGAATCAATCATCCATTCAACTGGAGCATCATTATCAGTGAAAATCACAGGGCTATATACAAGAGGGACATGGGTTGTATCCGCATACTCTAATAATTGAACCAGTTCAGGGGAAGCGGATGCACCCCTAATTTGCGCAAGATTTGCACTCAGATTGGTTTGTTGGGTGATTTGTTGGGTAGCAACAAGAATGGTGTTAAAAGTATTTGGAACATCCATCGCATGGACGCTAGGATAAACTGAAGAAAGCGTTTGTGCCATTGCATTGACCAAACGTCGGTCATCAGGCGTTCGCCCTACGTTGATGACGACGACACCATCAGCAGTTAATTGTTGTTTAATCTCTTCAAAGAATTCAACGGTTGTAAGATGCCACGGGATATAAGGGGGGCGATAAGCATCAATCCCGATCAAATCATATTGATGACTTGATTGATTCAAACCATATCGCCCATCTGCAATCACAACTTGAAGATTTGGCATCTCGGTCTCATTCATCCCAAAGTATCGCTTTCCAACTTCCACGATCTGTTGATCTATTTCAATGCCATCTATTTCTATATCAGGGAATAGTCTAAAGAGTTGACGTGGAATTGTGCCTGCTGCCAACCCAATGATTAAGGCGTTTTGGGGTTGCTCTGTAGTTTCAGGCGGATTAAAGAACGGAGCAACTCCAAAGAAGTCCCAAGTCCGCCCATAGAATATCACTGCTGGATGCCATTGGCTATGAATTCCTTGTCCCTCATTTAGAAATAGATAACGAAAACCTTGTCTATCCTCTTGAACTTGAATGTAGTTATATGCGCTTTCATCCTCATATAAGACTGTGAAATCCTCCCCTAAAGAAGCACGGCTGATGCTAGGGAAAAATAACCACCCCATGAGAAGGTTAATCAATACCATCACCAGATACCACCAAGCAAAGCGTTTTAGATGTACACTGATCCCGATCCATCCAATTAAGTATCCTGAAACCCCCAAAACTAGAAAAGTCTGTATCGTCCCGATAGCGGGAATCAAGATCAGGACGGGTAAAAATGTGCCAATCAAACTACCCAGTGTACCTATTGCATATAATTGCCCAACAGTTTTTCCTGATGATTCAACATCAGACACAGCTAACCGAATGGCAAATGGGGAGATCATCCCCAATAGCGTAATGGGCACGGAGAACAGCAACAAAATACTGATGAATGCGCCTAATGCTAGGGGAACAGCTAGGCTATTCATGGCTATGGATGCCCACCGTAAAATAGGAATGGACATAATCGGCATCAAGGTGCAGAAGAAACTACCCCATATAAACAAACGATAGAATAGAATAATCGATGGGTTTCGGTCTGCTATGCGTCCCCCTATAAAATAACCCAACGTCAGATAGAGCAACATTAACCCGATGACGTTTGCCCAGACAATATTGCTTGCCCCAAAAACATTTCCGATTAAACGCGAAACAGATAATTCAACCGCTAAAGTAATTAATCCGGAAGTGAATACAGCAATGCGAAGGTGATAGATAGTATAGAAACGCCCAATCATCATTTATAGTAGTCTCGGTTTCTGGCTGAGTGTATGCTTCAAGTTATCGCCATATCGAACGGTTATGGTAGGAATTTTGGCGGAGTGTAGCTGATATTCGTTGGTAGCAATAGTTTGTTGACTTCTGAAACTCTGTGGTTCAACCAACACACAGAAGGGTAGAAATCCGCGCCTTTTTAAGGCGATAGCTTCAGTGACCCATGCACTATCAACATTGGATGTGAGTATAACAACAGGTGCCCCACGTCGCAGAAGATGAGTTTGAGTGGCTAAAATTTCTGCTAATCCTACTTCAGCTGTATGCTGAATAGTTGCAAGGTGATGTCGTATACGACGTTGTAGTTGCGATTGCCGATCAGGGGGGTGGAGTATATAGTCTGTGTCATAAGCAATATAACCCATTGAATATTGCTGGCTTGCGAAATATTGTGTTAGGCTTGTTGCAATAACCACAATATACTCCGCTATGGAAAAGTCTTGTAAACGATCATTGATAATTCCTGATCGGTGAGAATGAGTTGTACGACTAGCATCCTGTTGGGTAAAGTCAACTTCAAAATCTACAATTAACCACACTTCCTTAGTTAAATCGAGTTCAAATTCTTTAACCATGAGCATATCTCTTTTGGCAGATGACGACCAATGAATGCTTCTAAAACTATCGCCCTGCCTATATTCACGCACACTCACCGCGTTGGTCGTGATATTGTGCGCAGGGTGATTGCGTCTTGCTCCCCCCGATAAGGTGGATTGTGGCAAAGATAAACGGTCGATCTTGACAGCGTTAGGATAGACTATAAATTTGGCGGTTTGCTGAATCTTTCTTGAGATCACGAAAATACCAAATGGGTCTATCGTGCTGATGATAAGCGGACCTAGTAAATATTCTCCGCGCACATCACATGGTGTTTTTAGTTGCCATGTGAATGTGTCATGAGGAGCAATGAATGGGATAACCATATTCATATTGGCTTGATGTGCGGATAGTGTGGAATGGTCTTCAATCTCTATCCAAAGTTTTGGAAGCCATGTTGCATTGTACAGGTGCATGACCTCTACAATATCTTGCCCAACCTGACATTGGAGAGAAGACGTGATACGCTTTAAGTGTAACCCTCGTAAGGAGATGATCCCCCATAAATAACTGATAAGAACTAGAAATATGAATAGCAAAGCAAGATTGAAGAAAAAGGGTTGCTCAAGTATGAATCCCGTAGCGATAAAAACTACGATAATAAGATAGATGGTGGCTTTACGTTGAGGCATTCATTTGACCTTACGTTGTTGTTCCCGTTACCGGTATATTCTTGAGAATCTCATTGATGATGGTTCTACTCGTTGTACTAGATTCATGGTGCATAATCAAACGATGTGCTAAAGTAACTTCTGCTAGGGCTTTAACATCGTCAGGTATAACATATTCTCTTCCAGCCATAGCGGCACGTGTTTGTGCGGTTCTAAAAAGTGCCAACGAACCACGCGGGCTGCTACCTAAATATACTTCAGCATGGTTGCGTGTCGCATTGACGATGTTGATGATATATTCTTTTATTCCATTATCGACATATATCTCACGCGATGCACGCTGTGCCAACACCAATTCTTGTATAGAGACGCTTTGCTGGATACTTTCAATGGGGTGTTGATGCTGTTGCATTGACAGTATCATTAACTCTTCATCTGGAGTTGGATAGCCTAAATGGATTCGCATCATGAAGCGATCAAGTTGCGCTTCTGGCAATGGGTAAGTGCCCTCATATTCGATGGGGTTTTGAGTTGCCAAGATGAGGAATGGTTCTGGCAGGGGGTGGGTGACACCATCTACCGTCACTTGACGCTCTTCCATAGCTTCTAAAAGAGCTGATTGTGTTTTAGGAGTGGTACGATTAATTTCGTCAGCCAGCACAATCTGTGACATGATCGGTCCTGCACGGAATTCGAATTCGCGTGTTTTAGGATTATAAATGGCAACGCCCGTCACATCAGAAGGAAGCATATCGGGTGTGAATTGTACACGGCTAAAGGTAGCACCTATTACACGAGCAAGTGTTTTTGCCATCATTGTTTTCCCTACACCCGGAATATCCTCAATGAGGATGTGACCATGTGAGAGCAACCCTAAAACTGTGAGGCGAATTTCATTTCGTTTTCCAATAATGACTTGGCTGACGCTTTGCGTAATCCGTTCTGCCACCTGCTGAACAATCTGATATGATCCTGCTGAGTGCATCTTGTTTATACTCATATATTCAAATAGGGTGTCATGAGTGTAAGTTATACCATAGGTATTCGCATAGCCAATATTGATGATCTTGTTTTGTGCTGTTGCTGATTGGGTTACGTTAGGTATAATTTTACCATGTCAGTCTGTTTTCTTCTGTATGATGAAATTGGTTACTTGCTAACTTAATGTCTGCTTCAGCTTATATAAGCAGAATTTGAAAGGAGTTTTGTCATGGCAAAATCACGCACAGATTTAATGGTGGAGCGTTTGCGTGAACTCCAGTCAACAACGCCAGAAATTGAAGCATCAGCGGTTGTCAGTGTTGATGGTTTGACCATGGCATCTTCATTGCCCGCAGGTATTGAAGAGGATCGCGTTTCTGCAATGTCGGCAGCAATGCTTTCATTAGGGGAACGTATCTCATCCGAACTAGGGCGGGGCAACTTAGATCAGGTTTATGTCCGTGGTAAAGAAGGATATGTCATTCTGATGTCTGTTGGGGATGAAGCAGTCCTTACCACACTTGTACGTGAAGGTGCTAAACTAGGCTTGATCTTCTTGGATATGCGCCGCACAGCGGATGATCTAAGTAATCTTGTTTAGGCTTGCAATTTAGCAACCCATTCTCTTTCGTTCAGTTTACACCAGCGAGAAGTTTGTGCGAAAGCACAAAGGATTTTCTCGCATTTTTTGTTTTATATGGGATGAAGAAATGCCAAAGTATATCTTCTGCACCGGTGGGGTGGTTAGCTCAGTTGGGAAGGGTGTTACCGCCGCCGCAATTGGTCGATTACTCAAAGCACGTGGGATTCGCGTTGCAATCCAGAAGTTAGATCCATATCTGAATGTTGACCCGGGTACGATGAGTCCTTATCAACATGGTGAGGTTTTTGTCACGGCTGATGGTGCTGAGACAGACCTTGATCTTGGACATTATGAACGCTTTATTGATGAGAGTTTGAATCGCACTTGTAATGTCACTTCTGGACAGGTGTATAGCTATGTCATCGAAAAGGAGCGACGCGGTGATTTCTTAGGGGGAACGATTCAAGTTGTACCTCACATCACAAACGAGATCAAACGTCGTATTGCTTTGGTTGCTCATGAGACACAAGCTGAAGTCGTATTGGTTGAAGTAGGTGGAACGGTAGGAGACATCGAAAGCCAACCATTCTTAGAGGCAATTCGGCAGATGCGCATGAGTGTTCCTCGTGAGGATGCGCTATTCATCCATATTACTTACCTGCCATATATTATGGCAACGGGTGAGTTAAAAACTAAACCTACCCAACACAGCATCCGTGAATTGCGTGGCATCGGTATTCAGCCACATGTCATCATTGCTAGAACGGACTATCCCGTCACACAAGACATCACCAATAAAATATCGCTATTTTGTGATGTTGACCAAGAAGCGGTTATTCCGCTCATCACACATGATTTGCTGTATGAAATCCCCCTTATCCTAGAGAATGCCGGCTTAGGAAAATACATTGTTCAACGCCTCAAACTTAATTCCGTTGAGCCAGAGCTATCACACTGGAAAACAATCATTGCAAAAATGCGAGCCGCCGATGAGGTAATTCGTATTGCTGTTGTAGGTAAGTATGTTGAATTACATGATGCCTACATGAGTGTAAAAGAAGCTCTTTTCCATGCTTCTACTGTATTGGGCAAGAAGGTAGAAATTGTCTGGGTTAACTCTGGTGATCTTGAAAAAGGTATTGGAAACGATCAGATCGAAAGTGTAGATGGCATTGTCGTGCCCGGTGGCTTTGGTTATCGTGGGGTAGAAGGAAAAATTCTTGCCGCAAGATATGCACGAGAAAATCTTGTTCCTTATCTTGGACTATGTTTAGGGATGCAAACCATGTGTATTGAGTTTGCTCGCAATGTGTTAAGTTTATCAGGCGCAAATAGTTCAGAGTTTAACGAGGGCACACCTCACCCCATTATTGATTTGATGTTAGAGCAACGCTCCATTACAGAAATGGGTGGAACAATGCGCTTAGGTTTATATGACTGTCATTTGAGTGAAGGTTCCATCGCGCATCAGGCATATCAATCCGATCAAGTCCAAGAACGCCATCGCCATCGTTTTGAGTTTAATAACCGTTATCGTAGCCAGTTTGAAGAACACGGAATGCGCTTTAGTGGGATGAATATCAAAAACAATCTCGTTGAAATTGCAGAGATTGCCAATCATCCTTTCATGCTAGGGTCACAGTTCCACCCAGAATTTAAGAGTAGACCCACCGACCCCCATCCACTATTTGTTCAGTTTATTGATGCTTGTATCAAGCACAATAAATAATTGCCTTTCGTTTTATTTAGGAGTTTCACCCATGTCAGTAGCAAGGTTAATCAAATCCTTACCCAAATATGAATTGAATTTACGTTTTGAAGCAGCGGTTCAACGTGAAACAATTCTGACGATTGCAGATGAAAACGGTATTCCAGATCAAATTAGGCGTTTTGATAGTATCATTGAGCTATATAGAAATCCGGAATCGAAACGCTTTGGAGACCTAATTAACTATATAGCATCATGGATCAAATTTGAGGATAACTTAGCACGTGCAGTCTATGACATGGGTGTTTTACTCAGCAAGGATAATGTTAGATATGCTGAAGTGAGTATCAACCCATTGTTATATGTCAACAATGATTTCACGTATGAAGATTTTCTGAAAGCATTGAATGATGGAACTGACCGTGTTGAACGTGCTTGGGGTGTAGAGATTAAATGGGTGATGGCAATCTCACGTGGGGAACCGCGTCGCGCTGATGAAATCGCTAGATGGTCTACCAGTGCAACTGCCAGAAACCACAAAGTCATAGGGATTGAACTAGACCCATTTGGCAAAAATGAACTCTCTGAATTCAAACGCCCTTTCAATAACGCTGTACAAAAGAATCTCAGTAGGCGCGTGTATGTTCATAAGGCGGGGGATTTTGAGCAGGCTCTTGAGCAACTTGTGCCAACCAACGTCATTGATGGCTGGGATACAACCATGTTGCCAGAACACTTTGCCTTGCTCGCAGAACGTCATATATGTTTAAGCACTAGCCCTTCACGTGCCCTTGCTTACAATCGTATCCGTAGCAAAAAGAATTTCTCGCTAGAACACATCCAAACCTACACCAATAATTCTATAGTTTCAACATGCTTCCCTGTATTCTTGGATACTGACCTCTCCAATGAATTATTAACTCTCCACGAATTGGGGCTATCACTAGAATCAATTGGGCAACTTTTGCTCAATGCAGTCAAGTATGCTCAAGTTTCAGAAGCCGAGCGTGAAATGCGCACAGAAATCATCAGACAAGAGATTGCTATTTTATTTGATGATTTCTATGCCACAGGTCAATGATGAGGTGTTTTATAGTCGATGAACCGATACCCAACGCCACGCTCAGTTAGAATATACTTGGGGTTGGTTGGGTCTGCTTCAATCTTTTCACGCAGGTAATTGACGTATAACCGAACATAGTGGGCTTCATCTCGGTATTCATATCCCCAGACCTTAGCTAACAATTGTTCGTGCGGAACAGTCCAGCCGGCATTTTCTACTAAATGGTAAAGTAGTCTATATTCGGTTGGACGCAACTTAATGTGTTGATTGTTTATGATGACCTCTCTTCTGTTGAAGTCAATGCTAAAGCGATCATCAATCTTCAAAACTGCTTGATCCGGAGAGGTTGAGGGATTTTCAAAACGGCGCAAAACTGCTTTAATCCGACTCGATAACTCACGCGGACCAAAAGGTTTGGCAACATAATCATCAGCACCTAGTTCTAAGCCATATACCTTATCGTTTTCCTCCCCTTTTGCCGTTAGCATAATGACAGGTATGGAGGAAAACTCACGGATCATCCGTAAGGTTTCAAAACCGTCTAGCTCTGGCATCATCACATCCAGTAGGATGAGGTCTGGTAACTTGGTTCTGACAGATTCTAGTGCTTCATAACCATTACGCGCCTCTATAATTTGATGCCCTTCAATTTCCAGATTCATTCTGATGAACCCAATCATGCGTGGTTCATCGTCAACCACTAAAATCCTGCGACCATCTCTTGTATTTGTCCGTAGTCCAACCGTCATAATTGCTTTATACCCAACTTCTAGTTACGGAATAATTCAGGGAATGTATCTTTTTGTTCTGCACCCGGCAAAACCTGCACGTAATTCAATCGCCACCAAGGCATAATGATGGTTGTCACTCCCTCTTCAACCCAAACGAGATCCTTATCTTTGCGATCACGCGGATTGATACCGATAATCACTTGATCGGTTGGTTTGGGAATTTCTTCTACATCTACTTTAATTGCTTCTTGGTTTGCAATATGCAGAATTAAGGTATACATACTGTCTTATAACTCCTCAATATAATGTTAGCTACCTATAAAATAAATATTTAAGACTAATTTACCAAGCCGAACTTCGTCACCATCATGTAATATTTGCGGTTGATGGCTTGCGAGCAATTTGCGATTGATATACGTTCCATTGCTACTTGCCATGTCCGTGATGGTTATGCTTGTCTCGATACATTCTATAGTGGCGTGAAGGCGGGATACGCCTTGATTGAGTGCGCCGAAAGGGGAGAGATCGAAGTCTGGCAGGGTAGTTGAACTTGTATCGCTCCGTCCTAAAATAATCTTTGGCATTGTCCTCAAATCAAATATGAAAGTTTCTCCATTCAACACTAAGTTTATCTGTGACGTATCATTGGTTATCCCATTTTGCGGTTGCCACATTTGCTGAATAGGGGGTGCCAATTGCAATTCACGGATGCTTTTACGATCTTCCTCATTCAACTGTTGTGTTCTATATTTTGCGTCTCTGCTATTTGACAATAACGGAAATCCACAATCTTCGCAGAATAAGTAACCCTCTCTGTTTGCAAAACCACATTGTGTGCAGGAGCGCATCAGGTTATTTCCTTAATCGGACTCTATGAGATGTTTAGTGTGGTATTTCAAGTTCTTGCGCCCTTCTTCGGTTAGCATCTGCGTCTTCTTCAATTGGGTGACTTCTCTCAATGTTTCATCAGCTAATTCTTGCTCACCTAAATCCAAAAGGCGAGTTGCTAAACGTTGCAAGCGTTGGGTCGCCTGTTTAACGTCTCCTTGCTGAAGAGCATCATGAGCTTTCTCTTGCATGTTATACAGTGCCATTTTCCCAAGTGCATCAACAATTTTCTTAGGAGGATCGGTGGCTTCTACCTTTCCGTCTTGTACTTGGATATTGAAGTTTACAACATCTAAGAACTGGCTGTCATCGTTAAGGATGTCTGCACTTACTAGAAGTTGAATAAGCGGATACGTCCCTGTAGGTAAATTTGCTGGAAGTTGTAGCTGTAACAAGAATGAGGCAGGGCGTTCTACTGCCAATCCGCCCAATGGAATTTCCGGTAAATCATGTGGAAGAACTTGAGGGCTGGGACTTAGCTTAAACGCAACTTCTAAATCAACATCAGGATTTGCGGCAATAGCAACTTTTAGACGATCCGCAAATAAATCTGTGAGATGAGTTACGATACCATCCATAAAACTTCCAACGCTTTTAGCATTCTTCACAAACTGGCAATTCCCTCCAGCTAAAGAAGAAATATCATCTAAGAACTTATCGTTCCATTCTGTTCCTAAACCCAACGCACTCATCCGTATCCCGTGTCGTTTCAACTGAAGGGCAAGGTTACGGGTGAGTTCTTCATCCCCATAAGTGTTTCCATCTGTTAAAAGGATAATGTGGTTAACCTTGTTTTGATTAGACTGCTTTCGATTTTCCAACATCCCCTGATATAAACCATGATAAATCTCTGTCCCTCCTGATGCTCGTGTTAAAGCAAGTTTTGAAATCAAGGATGCTTTATCTGCTACAGGAGTAGATTCAACAACAACATTGGCGCGGTCGTTGAACTGAACTATCGACAAATAATCGTTTTCACTTAACCTCTCAATAATCGCTCTGGCGGCGTTTTTAACCCTCTCTAACCGCTCGCCCTGCATAGAATTTGAATGATCTAGCACAAGCGTCAAGTTCATTCCTGTTTTTATCGCCCCAGTTTTATTGGTCATTGTGGTGTGATAAGGACGAACCGTTACTAAAACGTACACCACTTGTGGCTCAGCTAACCGTTCTATAATGTTACGGCTAGAAACAAGATCAAGGCTAAAGCCCAAGGGAGGTGGATTATACTTCACCTGAAACTCATTCTCTTGTAAATAACTCATTGCTTTGTGGGCAATGTCTAATTGAGAAACAGCACCAGGGTAGCCGGCTTGTTTGGAAGCAACCAACCACTTTGTTAATGAATTGTAAGAGCGTTCAATAGTTGCTTGGGAACTGCTTTCATCAATACCAAGTATACGATAAGGGTTGTAATGCTGTCGCATGGTTTTGATAGCTCTATACTAACTGGGAAAATGTATAAGAATAACCGTAATGTTATCGGTGCCACCCAAGTTATTCGCTACGGCAACCAATTTGTCACAGGCAGATTGTGGGGTTGGGCTAGTCAAAACGATATTCAGAATGGTAGGTTCATCTACTAATCCCCACAAACCATCGCTACACATCAAGATGTAGGAATTAGCGGGTATACGGCGAGTTACTGCATCCACTTCTAGCATCTGGCTTTGCCCTACAGCGCGATAGAGTTCATTCTTGCGGGGATAAGTCTTTGCCTCTTCTGGAGTAAGTTGCCCCACTTCAACTAATCGACTCACCAAAGAGTGATCTCTGGTCAATTGGTCTATCGTGTTGTTATTGATTAAATAAGCACGACTATCTCCAACATGCGAGAAGTAAGCTAGATTGCCAATAACTAGGCATAGTGTAGCAGTTGTACCACTATCGGGTAACTCATCAATAATCACTTGATTCACTTCTTGAATAGTATCTATGAGTATCTCGCTGATAGGAGGTGTCTTAGACTTATCTATTCCTGATCGTTTAAGCAAGGGGAGATAGATATTCTCTAGTCCTTGTTGACAAACTATCGAGCAAACCATTGCTGAAGCCTGTGCTCCATTCAAATGTCCTCCCATACCATCCGCCACAACAAAAATACCAAAGTCCGGAACATTTTCCGTTGAGGTGCCGGTGATATAAAGTGAAAGCATAGAATCTTGATTCTCTGAGCGAACCATACCTATGTCCGTTGATTGACCAAAATGTAGACGTGCGTTTTTAGTGGCAATCAAATCTTCCATAGGTAATTTTTGTGTCTCAGCTGATTGTGTAAAAGCAGGAAGAGGTGCGGCGGGAAGCGTCTCATCTTCCATAGACAAATTCTGTTGATTCATCTGGGGATGTTGGATATTTGAGTCAACATCTGATCCCACTGTAGGTAAATTTGTTTTGGGTCCGAAGAGTCTTTTAAGCAAGTTCATGGAATCTTTCCGAAGATTAGGTTAGTCAAATAAAGGCAGAGCATAAACGTTATGATCCAATGAACCGAAAATGATGGAATCTTGTGTGATTAGGGGAGTTGCTGTAATCCCTGCACCAGCCTTAAACTTCCATTTCTCTTTCCCAGTTTTAACATTGATACAATATAGATAGCCATCTACCCCACCTATATAGATATTGTCATTATGTAAGACGGGAGAACTAACAATCGGTTCTTCAGTTTTAACTCGCCATCTCTCTTTAGATGTAGTCGTGTTGACAGCATAGATATGTTTATCAACTGAGCCGAATACGATAGTGTCCTCATAAAGCACGGGTGTAGAGATAATGGCACCGTTGCTACGGAATCTCCATGAACTATATCCATTGGTCATATCTAAACAATATAAGAATCCATCATGTGATCCTACATAGCAAAATCCATCTACGGTATTGACCACAGGAGATGAGTTAATATCGCGCTTTGCTCGGTATACCCATTTCTTTTCGCCGGATAGTGTGGTCGCCCTAACTTCCCCTTCAGCTGTCCCAAAGACAATTAACTCATCCGTGATGAATGGGCGCGTGCGAATGGCTGATTCTGCATCGTGTTGCCATATCTTCCGCCCTGTTGCGGATACAAGGGCATATAAGTAACCATCATCACTACCAAAGAAGACATGTTCTAATGCTGCAATAGGTGAGGAACGAATTCTATCTTTCGTTTCAAAGCTCCAGCGAGTACGCCCCGTCTTATAATCTAGTGCGCGAAAGGTGTAATCCTCCGACCCAAACAATACCACACCGCTTTTTATATCCACTACAGGAGATGATGCGATGCCTCCATTCGTGGGAACTTTCCAGATCATCTCGCCTTTGGTGGCATCAATCGCCCATAGGTTGGTGTCATACGAACCCACGAAAACCATGTTGCCATAATACACAGCATTACCGCGAACCTCATCTTCTGTCTTGAATACCCATTTAGGTTGAATACTATTCTTATCCCCAAGCCCTACTGTGGGCAATACAATAGAAGGATTATTTGTGGTGTTCATGGAAACCATAGAATGACGTGTAGCGGTTGCTTGCTTAATCGCCTGTCCCATTTCCGCTAATGAACCAAAGCGTTCTTTAGGGTTAAACTGTAATGATTTCTCGATAACGGCAATCAATTCACCAGATACATCTGGATTGATGGATTTGATGGGGCGTTCATTAAAGCTAAACGGGGGTTCAAGACGTGGATCACGCCGTGTTAGAAGATGATGAAGCGTTGCCCCCAGGCTATACATGTCGCTTAACGGGGAAATATCGCCTTTATATTGCTCAGGAGCGGAGTAACCCTCTGTTCCAATCATGGTGTTCTTTACGCCACTGACAAACGATTTGGCAATACCAAAGTCAATCAATCGGACTTTTCCGTGGCTGTCTATCATGATATTGGACGGTTTAATGTCACGGAAGATAATTGGTGAAGGTTGCTGATTGTGAAGGTAATTCAACACTTCACATATATCAATTGCCCATTCAATTATTTTTTCAATTGGCAAAACTTTAGTACGGGACATCAGTTGTTCTAAATCATTCCCGTTGATATATTCCATTACTAAATAGGCTTTATCATTTTGATCGAAGAAATCAAATATCTGTGGAATGGTTGGATGAGTTAAAGTAGCAAGGATATTGGCTTCACGTCGAAATGTGCTTAAAGTTGATTCTCGTAATGCTCGATCACTAGCCATGGTGTGCATCTCTTTAACAGCTACCAATCGCCGAACGTCCGGGAAATTTAGATCGCGTGCTTGGTATACCGTTCCCATACCACCGCCACCCAGAACGCCCAAAATCTTGTAGCGATTCAACAAGATTGTATTCGCGCTTAAGGATCCTTCACGGCGATTCCCTTTGTTTGGTTCGCCCGTCATTCTCACAGTTTCTGGCATTTTCTCAACTCAGATCAACTCAATAGGTGGTTAGACTATCAACTAAACATTTTGATGAATTGTATTATATTAAAGGCATTACAATACTGCAAACGATTCCTAAAGTTATACGGAGTTTTTCTGTTGGAGAACACATCAATTTATATCCATATTCCTTTT
Source organism: Phototrophicaceae bacterium (assembly GCA_049318945.1). Classification (GTDB taxonomy): domain Bacteria; phylum Chloroflexota; class Anaerolineae; order Aggregatilineales; family Phototrophicaceae; genus CAIRDJ01. The sequence continues at coordinate 15,173 of JBMOEO010000003.1, forward strand.
TGCCATGTGCGCTGTACTTATTGCGCCTTCAATATTTACACAAACTTATCTCATCTCATTGAGGATTATGTTCATGCGCTGTGCAATGAGCTAAAACAGGTTGCCCAAAAACAACCAAATGTTAGAATCAGGACGATTTATTTAGGTGGAGGGACTCCCTCATTATTATCACATGGGCACATAGAGCGTATCCTGCAAACTATTCAGGAGTGTTTTCCTGTAGATCAACACCCTGAAATTACAATGGAGTGTAATCCAGAGGATTTACAGACCGCGGATTATTGTAAGGGCTTGTATCAAGTGGGAATCAATCGGCTTAGTATTGGAGCGCAATCAGCTAATGAGGCGGAATTACGGTTATTTGGTCGCCCCCATACTATAGAAGCCATCCCTATAGCGATCTCCAATTGTAGGGAAGCTGGTATACAAAACATTAATTTAGATTTAATATTTGGTGCGCCCACCGCTAGTTTGCCCGACTGGCAAAATAGTGTTCATGATGCACTCAGACAGGGGATACAACATTTATCCTTATATGGTTTAGAACTTGAGCATGGCACAGCAATGACAAAATGGGTGGAGACTAAAAAACTCATCGAGCCTGATGATGAGTTAATGGCGCAGATGTATGATTGGGCAACGGAGGAGCTAAATCTACATGGATTTGAACAATATGAAATTAGCAATTGGGCAAGACCGGGTTTTGAATCCCAACATAACCTACAGTATTGGTGGAATGCGCCTTACCTAGGCATTGGGGCTGGGGCACATGGTTATGCCAATCAACATCGCTATTCAGTGGTTCGCTCACCAAGTAAATATATACGCCAAGTCTCCTCTACCCATCAAGATAATTTTCCTTATCCTCTATCTACTGCTGTAGATGAATATTATAAAGTTACGACAGCGGATGAAATATCAGAAACAATCATGATGGGCTTAAGGCTAGTGAAACATGGAATCAACCTACAAGAATTTGAGAGGCGATTCCATGTTTCACTATTGGATATACGTAAAGACCCAATCGAAGCATTCTCTAATTTAGGTCTTGTTGAAGTCACCGCAAATGCTCTCCGCATTACAAGCAAAGGGCGTTTCATCAGCAATCGCATCTTGCGTGATTTAATTTAGAATGGACGGTTGAACAGCAAATTAATCAACTCATTGATTATCGGTTTGATTGAATCGGTCATATTCGCTTGTTCTAGGGACTGAAGTGCAAGATCATAATGATACTTTTCTTGAGCATAAATCTGCTCCCTTACATCCAATCGATCTAGTTCAGCAACAATCTGTTCAACATCGGCATTATCAAAAGATACCTTCTGATAATGATCTTGTAGAATTGTGCTTTGCTGTAACCCATACAGAACGGGTAGAGATTTCTTTTTGGTTAGAATATCAGTGGCTTTAGACTTGCCTGTAGTTTCCTCATCTCCCCAAATTCCTAAAATATCATCGTGTATCTGGAATGCTATTCCTAAATGGAGTCCAAAATCACGGCAGTGATTGGCGATGACGGAATCATGACTGCCTATAAGCCCCCCGATATAACTACATGCGGAGATCAAACTAGCCGTCTTGCCCTCTATCATGTGCAAATATTCTTGAGTTGATACAACTTGTTGTTGCTCAAAACTCATGTCAAGATGTTGCCCACAAGTTAAAGCAAGAATAGTTCGATTGATGGTGTTGTGAATATCTAGCAATATTTGACGCTCTATTGGTTTCTCTTGCAACGCTTCTAAGGCAACATAGACCAAGCCAAACAAAGCATCACCAATGTTAATTGCTTTAGGTATTCCCACTAAATCCCAGATGGTTGGTTGACCATGGCGCGTTAGACTATTATCTTGTATGTCATCATGCACCAGTGTGAAGTTATGCAAAATCTCTACTGCGGCGGCGGCGGGCAAAGCATCATGCCAATCTGCGCCCGTACCCTCAGCAAACAAAAGAAGCAAAAGTGGGCGTATTCTTTTAGCCACCCTTAAGTCAAGTGGGTTGCCAAATTGATCTATCCAACCAAAGTGGAAAAGTATCATACGGCGCAACTCATCAGGAGCATCAAAACTAGCTACTACGCTACGTATAGAAAGCGTAATAGAATCACCATATCGTTCATGAAACTGTGTAAAACGCTCTTGTGCCATCATCGTTGGATTAATTGACATCCTTTAAGGTCATGGATCGTTTTGTTCCCACTACATAACATAGCAACTTGTAATTGTTTCTTGGTGATGGCAATAATCTCGGATACGGCTTCTGCGGATTCTATCGCGCTTCTTAAAAATGTGGCTGCCATCCCACCAATTTCTGCCCCAAGTGCTATCGTTTTAGCAATATCAACACCATTCTTCAAACCACCACTTGCGATAATTGGTAGGTTAGGGGCGACCGTTTTGGCGATTTGAATAGCCTCTGCGGTTGGATAACCCCAGTCAGCAAAAGCCGCGGCAACCTTCGCATGAAAAGCATTAGGGGCACGGTGATATTCCACCTCACTCCACGATGTTCCACCAGCACCAGCAACATCAACGGCTGTGATACCAACACCCGCCAACAAGCCAAGTGTTTTGCTATCGAAGCCCCAACCTACTTCCTTAGCGATGATGGGCACATTGAGATCATGACATAGCTTTTCTATCTTGGGTAATAATTCATACCAGTTCACATCCCCTTCTGGTTGTACGGCTTCCTGCAATACGTTGAAGTGCAAGATCAATGCGTCTGCCTCAGCCATGTCAACAGCACGCTGAAAATGTTCAGCCTTAAATCCATAGTTCAATTGGATAACCCCAACATTCGCAAAAAGTAGAATATCAGGGGCGTATTGTCTTAGCTTAAAACTTTGTGCAAGAGATAGACTCTCAATAGCGGCGCGTTGTGACCCTAACCCCATTGCGATGCCGTGCTCTTGTGCGGCGATAGCCAGATTAGCGTTAATCGTTTCCGCCATTTGCGTGCCACCGGTCATAGAAGATATGAGAATGGGTGCTTGCAATTCCTTGCCAAGAAACCTAGTCGATAAATCAATACTCGCCATATCAATCTCTGGGAGAGCGCGGTGGGGCAGGAAATAACGTTCTAAGCCCGTTGTTAAATTTGGGAATCGAACATTTTTTTCCAAGTTAATTTTGATATGGTCTACTTTTCTTGATTCAGTAGTGGGTTCTTGAGAGTGTTCGGTCATCTATTTTTTCCTTTTTAGAAACGCAACGGATGCTATAGCAAGGTGTTTCAATCAATACTACCGAAACAAGCCTTACCCGTCAACTTGATGAGTTACACTTGTAAGGTTTACTTATATCGGTATAATGTTGCACGATGTATTTTTGCTAAAGATCATAAGCACCCCAGTACATTGGGAAAGGTATAGAATGTCTGACCTCAAAGAAAGAATCACCGGCATTGTGGTAGAACTTTTAGGCGTAGAAGCGGAAGCGGTAGTTGAAACTGCTAGTTTCCGTGATGACTTAGAAGCTGATTCTCTTGATTTAGTAGAATTAATTATGGCTTTTGAAGAAGAATTTGGCGCGGAGATTTCCGATACCGATGCTCAAAAGATCAATACAGTTGGTGATGCTATTGAGTTCATCAAGAAAAATCAATAGTAGTTTCTATATAGCAGGTGATCTAGCGTTAGATCACCTGCTATCTTGTACTTCCATCAATATGGCTACGCTAGTCAGCATCACAAACAAAATAACCCCCACTCCTAATTCGACATTCAATTCTAACCTAAACATATAATATTGCCCACTTATCCCCCCCCATAAGCCTATTGGCAACAATAGAATATGAGTGAGAATGCCTAGCTTATACTTCAGTAATAATGACAAACCAACGATATATATAATCAACAGAATAAATTGTTGACGATAATTCCAATCACTTAAATTATTGCGAAGGGATTCAACAGGTGGCGCAATAGGCAACAATAGAAACGCAACGAAGCAATAGCCTACCAGTCTCAAGAAAATATCTTGTGAATGGCTTTTTTCAAAAATAGCCCATCCCAACAAAACCAAGATAACTCTTAAAGCCAGAGAGATTGGCAACGATTGTCCCATACCGCGCACATCAGGATGTAGTGTCATCCACTCAGCCAGATCGTATAGATTCGCTGTTAAAGCAACAGATTCTGCATGTTGTATCCAAGGTAATCCTACGGATGCCAATAAACAAAATTCTAAGATGAGTATAGGACTAGATTTCCAGTTCATGATAATTCTGCTTGGATTTTATCAAGTTGCTGTTTGATGTGAATATCTTCCTCATGCGCCTGCTCAAAGTAGCGTGACATAAAATCACTCTTGCGCTCACGCAATGCCAAAGGAGCAACAAAACGCATATCGTCTATCGTTACCTCCTCCCGATTGTCTGAAGCAGCATAAGCACGAGCCGCTTCAAACAACGCATATTCGGCGCGATGAGAATCAATTCCCAGTGCCTGTACTAGCATTAAACCAAAGTTTTCCACTTTGTCTGTGATGCCGATATTGGGGAGGTTCTCTCGTGCCCTTAGAATATCATCACGTGTATCAGCAGTGACCTTATCCCAAGTCTTGACGAAAGCTAACGGATTTTCCTTATAGCTTTGTACTCGTCTGTAGACTTCCATGCGTTCAGCAAGATTGGTTACGCCACGCACATTCACACGTAATCCAAAGCGATCCATCAACTGTGGACGCAAGCGTCCTTCTTCTGGATTCATTGAGCCGATCAAAACAAACTGAGAACGATAAGTTCCAATCATTGCACCGCGCCGTACTGTGTAACTACCCATAGCCGCCGCATCCAGAATGGCATCTGTAATCTCATTGGCTAATAGATTGACTTCATCCACATAAAGCAGATTCTGATCTGCTCTGGCTAGAATCCCACGTTCAAGGCGAATCTTGTTTTGTTGTGTAGCAATGCGTTCATTAATCCCACCTACTACATCCTCCAAGCGAGCATTCAACGGTAACTCAACAAGCCTCATGCGCTCAAAATGCGATATACTTTCTCCGCGCTCATATCGCTCAAAACAATCTGGATATAAGATACGGGCATGCTCATTCATAAGGTGAATGGGCAAGACTTCCTCATTACAGTCACTTACTTCTATATTCGGCAGTAAATCCACCAAACTTCTCACGGCTGTGGTTTTACCTGTACCCCGTGGACCAATCAACAACACCCCTCCAATGGAAGGATTAATGATTGATAGAATGAGCGCGACACGCATTTCTAATTGACCAACCATTGCCATGAAGGGATAGGGAGCGTGTTCCGCAAGTCCCATATCAGTGGGTTTTGTGCGAATGATTTTACGTGCCAATGATTGGTCTAGTAATCGCAACAAGGCGGATGATTGTTTATCGTTATTCAGTTGGGGCAGAATATCAGGATGCTCAGAAGTCATATCAAAACCGATTCATATAATCTTGTCAATTGGTGGGCGGAGTGTTTCCAAGAAAATTTTTTGACTTGCTCCAATCCTTTAAGAACAAGTTCATCTCGAAAGAGCGTATCCTCAATAACCCTAGACAAAACACTAGCTATTTCCTCCACGTTATATGGATCAACTAGCGGGGCAGCACTACCTGCTACCTCTGGTATAGAGGAAATATTAGAAGCAACTACAGGAGTTTCACATGCCATGGATTCTAACACCGGCAATCCGAAGCCTTCATAGAGGGAGATAAACGCCGAACAAATCGCGCCAGAATATAAAGCAGGTAAGTCAATATCATCCACAAAGCCCGTTAAAACGACGTGATCTTGCATTTGCTCGACCGCGATAGTTTCCCATAATTCTTGATTAAGCCATCCACGTCCGCCTGCGATAACCAAGCACACATCATAATGCCCTAGAAGATGTACCTGCTTGAGTGCTTTCACAAGGCGAATGTAATTTTTTCTAGGTTGCACCGTACCCACCGCTAAAATATAAGGTCGCATTCCTATCTTGTATTTAGTGCGAACGGTTCCAATTGTTTCTGGAGAATCAATACGCTTGAACTGTTCATTGACCCCACTTAACAATACAACAATTTTCTCTTCACAGACCTGATATATCTCCATCAGATCATGTTTAGTTGCGCTGGAATCTGCCAATATTTTGTCCGCACGCTTGACAGAAAGAGGTACAACTTTGTTCAGATATGCTCTGAGTTGTGGTGTTGCCGTTTCTGGTGATCTTACAAACGTCAAATCATGTACTGTTAAAATAGACTTTGTGCTCTTTTTTAGGGGAGGTAACACAAAATCTGTAGCATGGTATAGATCAAAGTTGCCAACTAAATACTCAAAAGGAAGTTCTATATTTGCTTTATACCATAACCGAGCCAACCATTTATTGGAAAGGGGGGTTGAACGCCGTGCTATGCCAGCAGGGAATTGGAAAGAGGAGGGGATATTGCCCGCCACAATCAAACGATATTCATGCGATGTGGGTAAAGTTGCCATCGCATGAATGAGTTCACGAGTGTATCGTCCAATTCCGCCTCCTTGAAATATAGCAGGCGTATAGTCAATCCCGATTATAGACATGACATTCTATTCAACGTCGTTATAAGTCCAGTAGCGATTGGCGAAGAAATTCCAAATCATCACAAAACCAATCGCCATAAGTTGCGCGGTTAGCGTGCCGATTTGGTTAATGGTCTCTGGAGTTTGTTCTAAGGTTGTTCCCCACACTCCCAGCATACCGACAACGTACACCGTAGCAAATAGCCCAATACGTTGATAGGTTCGCTCAATGAATACTGTACGCATGATCCATCCGATAGCATTAATTAAGGTGAATTGTGCCATCTGACGACGAACAGAACGAGAACGAGAATCGGGGTAAGTCCAGAAGCGATTCCACAAAAAGTTACTTAATACAGCGGCAACGAAAGCCATCGTGGTTGCTGCAATCACCTTTACATTCTCAGCAGGTGGAAGGGGTTTCAGAATCGTGGATTGCAGGATAATCAAGGTGGAGAAATCTACAATTGCTCCAATAACTCCTACCACTATAAATCGCAAAAAACGTTCTACTTCTTTGGCTTTACTACCGAAACGTGAGGCAACTCTCACAATAAAAAAATCGGGTATACGCAATGGATTGGGCATGGACTGTACTTGATTCATATCTCAATTACTCAACATTCAATTCAAGATGATAGAAATGATTTACCTGTTTGGTTAAAACCATCAAAATACCTAGCAATACACCAATATGAAGAAATAGATTGTTTACATATAGATTGTCTGTTAGGCTATGGATGAGAATATAAACCCATGTTCCCAACAAACCAAGTGCTAAACTTCTTTTCAAGGTATCTGGATGCTCAATTGCTTGTAGGGTTTTTTGGAAAATAATACCCCACCACAGCGTATAACCGAAGAATCCAACTAGACCAGCTTCACCCAGAATATTCAGATAGTAGTTATGGGCATGTCCCAAGGGTTCATGCCAGTTCATCAGCTGAAAATCAGAGTAGCTAATTTCATAATTGCCTAAGCCAATGCCAAAATAAGGAGAATACTCAACCATTCGGATGGCTGCTTGCCAATGGGCAAGCCGTTCTATAACCGCATAATTTTCAGTTGTGATCTGTACACCTCGCACGTCTTCTAGGGATATTCCCTCATTAAATGTGCTACTCAGTCTTTGAGAAATGGACGTTGGTATAAGACCTAGTATGAGAACCAACAACAGGATGGCTATCCCTAAACCCATAAACTGTATACGACGAATCCAGCGACGTGGATATAAAACAATCACAAGGGTAGTTGATGCCATGAATCCTAACCATGCCCCACGACTCCACGACATGATGAGTGCAAGGCTAAAAGCTACGAATGAGAAAGCATAGAATAAAAGCATAAGCCATTTTCCCAAATGGAGCGTTTTAGCCTGCCATGTTTTTTGGATGAGGGGGAATGCTGAAAGGCTTAATCCTAATGCTATAGGGGACAATATTCCCATGAATGCGCCGAATGGATTTGGTTGTCCAAATGTTCCAAAAGCGCGAAAATAACTTCCGTTCACCACCAAGTGATCGGCACCGCTTCCGCCAAAGAACTCATAAATACCAATTATCCCATTACACAAACCGGCAAACAGCAATCCGTTTACTAACCATGTCCAATCAGCGGTATCAAAGATGAGATAGACCCAAATAGAAATGACCAGTAATTCTAGCCATTTTAACATCTCTTGAAACCAAGCCGTCATAGATACTGAGAATAGACTGCTAAGCATGAGGGTAGACAGGAAAAAGATTGTGGTGACTAAAATCGGATGATGCCAATCTTGAGGGGATGGCTTATTGCGCAGTATCCATAATCCGACACTTAGGGCAACCACAGGCAAATAAAGTTGCCCTATATCAGAAAAAGGAAAGGTGGGTGCTTCGGTCGCAATTAATGTACGAAGGGGGGCAACAATTAATAAGATGCCAATTGCAATATCAGGATAGATTATTGAAATGGTGAGACCAACCATCATCATGATGAAAATAGCTGTCAGCGTTTGTTGAAATGCAAAAGACGCTACAAGTACACCGCATACGACAGCTATAACGAGGAGGTTGATCTGGCTTCGATTATTGTACCGAAAGGATCGACTTATAATACTCAATGGTTCTTGTAATCCCTTCGTAAAGACCTGTGGTAGGCTCCCACCCCAAAACCTCTTTTGCCCTGCGAATGTCTGGCTTGCGACGTTGCGGATCATTCGTGATTCGGTTATTGGGTTGATAGATAATCCCACCGGGGTTATCCGTCACCATGTTGATAACATGGGCAAACTCATTGATGGTCATCTCATGAGGATTTCCTAAATTGATGGGTTCATGATACTCATGGCTCAGGAGATTTTGGATGCCCTTAACAAGATCATCCACATATTGAAAACTTCGAGTTTGTGAGCCATCACCATAAATTGTAAGTGGCTCTCCGCGCAAAGCCTGAGCAATGAAGTTAGGCACTACTCGTCCGTCATCAAGGCTCATGCGAGGTCCATAAGTGTTGAATATGCGGATAATCCGAGTGCTAACATTATATTCGCGGTGATATGCCATCGTTATAGATTCAGCATAACGTTTCGCTTCGTCATAAACACTGCGAGGACCGATGCAATTGACGTTCCCATAATACGCTTCATTTTGTGGATGCTGTAGTGGATCGCCATAAATCTCTGAAGTAGAAGCCATCATGAACTTGGCATCTTTCTGCTTTGCCAAATCCAACAGATTTTGTGTGCCAAGTGAACCTACCATGAGTGTTTCAATGGGATGTTCAAGATAGTGTGGTGGACTGGCGGGGGATGCAAAGTTCAACACCATATCAACTGTACCATCAATAGAGATAGGCTTTGTAATATCCTGCACAATTAACTCAAAGTTAGGATTACTTTGGAGATGTAAGATATTTTGGGGTGTTCCTGTTAGATAATTATCCAGACATACCACTGAATCGTTTTGATTTAGGAAACATTCACACAAATGTGATCCAATGAATCCAGCCCCACCAGCAATTACAACACGCAACATACACCTCATTTACACGCAAAACTGCTTATCTAGGCAGTTTATCATACGAAATTACTTGATACTATCTTGAAACGTCTCACTAAACGGGAGATACAATATAACCATGAAAATCAATACAAGATCGTTGACAAAAACGCTATTGTCCACCAACCCATGAAACACCAATCCGACCATTGCGCACGCGCCCCCCAATAACCATGCTCGCTCATTGGGTAGAAGATGCACGGCAAGACGATTCACTCTGATGAATTGTTTCCAGTAAATCACTTGTAACAGCATAAGATAGATCACACCACCGATTCCAAAGCGTAACCCGAAATCGAAGATGATGTTATGCGGATGGGATAAATTGGGTTCTTGCCACGCATCCGGTAAAATGTAAACACCGCGATAAGCATATAAGAATTGATCCAACCCTAACCCGAATAAGGGGTGATCTTTCATGATTTGCACGGAACTTTGCCATAAGCGCAAACGGAAAAAACTTGTTCCTTCATTTAGATCAAGTATCTTGGTGAAGCGCGGAAATTGAGCTAAGGAAAATATTCCACCTACTATCAATATCAGCAATACTACAATAGGTATAAAAGATTTTTTGCGATAATGAATGCCCAACCCAAACAACGCCATGCTTGGTATGCCCAATATAATTGCCCCAACACTTTGGGTTAAAGCAATCAATCCAGCGAATAGTAGTGTAAAAAAACCCATCAAAGCACGCACAGCACGTTGACTTGCCAACACCCCATAGAAAACCACAAAGGGTAAAATGCGTTCAAGGTAGAGCGCAAGATTATTGGGAGAACCATAAATTCCTGCTAACCGTTTCGTCGCACCTTCAGCGGTGATGATGCCTTCCCCTAGTATGAACATTGCTAGACTAAATGAAGAGGCGAGTATCGCCGAAGCCACTAAAGACCAAATCAGAAGGCTAACTTTTCGATGGGTGGTAAGCGTGGTGCGAAGTAGTAAATAGAATAGGAGTGGCTCAATCACCATAGTTCGGAAGTTAGTTGTTGCTACTGAGCGATATTCAGAATTGAGCCATGCCAATATACCCAACCCAGCCCAACCGATTATCAACCAATCTATCGCTTTAAGTTCAAAAGCTACCTTTAGTGATGATCCTCCCGTGATGTACCGTTGCATAAAGCGCACAGTATATCTGGATAGCCATGCTGAAAACGCAATGAGTAATAATAATTCTGACATTGGGAAAGCATAAAGATACAGTTGAACAGGATATAAAAAGAAGGGTGCCCACAGCATAATCAAATAGATACTCTGTTCAGGATGATAAAAGAATATAATCCATAGGATTATGGCACAGATCACAACCCATAAGACCGAAGGTTCAAGATACAAAATCCCTGTTGTCAGCAAAGCTAATCCTAAAGAAACGTGGGTACGCTTGAGAAAATTAAGTTGTCCGTCTATGGTCAAAGTGAACAACGCCACCATCAGAATTAACGAAGTGAAGATTCCAACAACAAAAGTAGTGAATTCGGATAGGGAGGCAATTCTATGATCTAAGCGAATCAACAACCTTCTCCACGGGACTGTTCTTGCTAGTATCAGCGTCGATAAAAATGCAACCAATGTGGTAAACCAACCAATCTGTTTGAGGCGTTCGTATGGTGCATTTAGATCCCCGGAACTAACCGAATACCCTGCCAATGCCCAACGATCCCATCCGCGATCTGTCGCTATTTGTAACGTGTGAGTCTCTGATGGATTTAATCCACTAGCTACCACAGTGGGATTTAGGTTAGTCTGTAATATGGGATCAGTGAGTAGAATATAGGGTTGTCCTTGTGTATCAGTGGGTAAATCTGTTGGTGGAACGCCATCTACACTTGGATAGAGATAACCAACATAGTCCCCTTCGCGCAACAGCAACGCGATAGATTCTCCCTTAAACTGGAATGATGCGTGGCTGTCTCCTACCCAACCAATGTCTGCCCCCAATGTGCCGAAAGTCCATACTCCACTGTATTGGGCAAATTCTGAGATCGGATGATAAAGCCCGTTCTGTGGTAGTATGCGAATCTCTCGATCTTCTAAAGCATGCAACATGTCACTTCTTATATCGTGATGCTTAAGCAAAGCGAATCCCCATCGTGGATCATCAATAGGTGCGTCGGGTTGCCATGAATTCAACGTAGCGAAAGCAACATAGGGCATCTCACGTTCAATACGATCAATGCCTTGCAAGGTATATCGAGATTGGTTTTCTTCGGAAACGTTTCCCCAAATGGAGGGACTTCCTTCCCAATTCACTGGGAGACTATTCCATCCCCAATCAGTGATCCATATCGCTTTTTTAGCATCTCCATGTTTTAGCATCAACTCACGTAACCCAATGAACCTAGAGAAATTGAGCGTTTGTTCATCAACGTTCCGATCCAATGGGGAGGAATCAAAGCCGTAAGCCATTCCCCCTACAGCATCAAAATATTGCCCCGCACCCAGTTGATATATCTCTTCAAGATAACGCCAGTCACTGATGTTAGACGGTCCTTGCTCGGTGGTGGGGGCAAGTGTTGCCATTCCTACCACAGCATCACCATCTAAACTCTTGATGGTGCTATAACCAGTTGATAGTAAATCGACATATTGCGCCACACTGGGGGGGCGATTGCCCCATGAACTTTGCAAATTGGGTTCATGCCAGACTTGATAGTAACGGATATATCTGCCATAGCGAGTTACAAATTCACCAATGAAGTCCGCAAAATATTGAGGGACAGGGGGAGTCAAGCTGGAGTCTGCTAGAGAATCTGGGGCTTGTGCCCACTGTGGCGTTCCATAGAAAACTACAATGGGTGTTATTTCAGGGTGGTTGTTGAGCGCGTTAAAAATAGCATCGTAGGTTTCCCACTGTGGGTTGCCCATGGTGGATTCAATCAAGTCCCATCGGATGAATTGTCTTACCCAGCGAATGCCTGTTTTTTGTATGTTGTCTAATTGGATAGGTAATTCTGCATTTGAATATTGGGTAAGTTCAACCTGCACGCCTAAGCGATTGGAATGGGGTAAGTAGGGTAGTTGAGCAGTAGTGGTGGGGTCAACATATCCGCGTAGCTCGTAGCTTTGTTCGTTCTCAATTCCTTTAACGCCGACGAACCCACCAACCATAGCTAGAAAAGCAATCATCACAATCAATAGATTTCTCATATCATCTCCAGATAGGTTGACGCGCCCCACCATCTTGTGTCAGTTGATGCGCCACATCCGTTTGCACATCGACAATCCATAAATTCCCCTGATAGATAACCGCTATTTGCTCGCCACTTGGACTCCATGCAAATTCTTGCGCTTCTAAGCCATTGTCTTCCTTGGGGAAGATAACCCGTGAGTTACTCCCGTCTTGATCGGCAACGACCAATTCATAAGCTGAATTGATGCTATTGAAAGGGTCTTTAGATCGTAGGTATGCCATACGAGGGAGGGCAGCTTGAGGCGGAGTAAATTGTGGGTTTGACCAAATTCCAGTATTGGGCATCAACTCAGCAGAGAAAGTGCCATCTACGCTTGCCACGCCCACTGAAAATGCAGGACTGGTTTCTGGTGGATAATTCCCAATGGCAATATGGAAAGTGCTTAGAATGAGTTTTTCATCAGGGGAGAAGGATGTATTGGCACGCCATGACCAAGATTGCCTTGTATTGAAAACAGGATATTCAGCCAAAGTGAGATATTCATTGGTCTGTGTATCATAAATTCCAATTGAATCGGCTCGCACCCATGCCAGAATCTCTCTTGAAGGAGACCACTCAAAGCGTGTTCCCCACCAACTATATAAGCCGAACGATGAAGGCTCTACCAATTGGTTAATGGAAATGCTTGCCCCAGTCGTGGGATCAAACTGCATTCGCCACAAATCATTATAAGCTCGCCAACCCGGCGCGGTCTCACTCGCTTCTGCAGTTGAATAGGTAATTACCTCATCTAGGAACCAGTCTGCATGCAAAACATTTTCTGGAACTAATTTAACCAGCGTGGGGGTAGCCTGTTGGAAGTCACTTGCCACCCATAACTCATTAGAGAAATCGCTAGATTGTTCGGCATTGTGGCGTGTAAACAATATGCTACCGCCATTTCCGCTTAATTCAAATACATGTTCATCCAAGTTTGCTTCATTGGTGAGATTTTTTTTGGTGAGGCTATTGCCTTGAATGACCCAAATATTTCTATTATTGATATAAGCTAAAGTGCCCTCAACATTTACTGGGTCTAATTGACCCGAAGGACCCACATAAATAATCTCATTCATTGGAGCAGAAATCACTACGCGGCTTATCTCTACACGAGGTTGGGGAATACCGTTCTCAATCGAGATACGATAGCATATCTTTTCAATACCGTTTGAGCCACCCTGCCCCAAACGCTCTTCGGAAGGTTGAAGCCCTTCGTTGAGAATGGTTTGGGTAGAATAGGGTATTTCCACTTCCTCACACTCTGTAGTCTCTTGAACGCGAACAACTGTAACAATCATTCCATTTGTAAGTTGCGTATAGGGTTGTGGGTTAACTCTATCTAAATCCGCCAATTCTATTTGGGAGTCTTGCAAGAATTGTGCTACCGTGATGGATGTAGGATAGGCAAAGGTTCGCTCTCTCCCATCCGCGATTAGAGTAATAATCATCGTTTCTGTTTGAGTTGTTGGGCGACATGCACCAAAAAACAAGACAAGACAAAACAACAACCATTGATGATTTTTCAAGTTCATGTGTGCTTCCTATAGAGGTCGCGCCAACGTGTTTGGCGCGACCAAGCTAGTAGAGAGTAAATTAAGGTCTTGATGCTGGGCTGATGCTTTCGGTATATGGATCAGTCAAGCGTTGGATGTTCGTTCCATCTAGGTTCATGCTGTACACACCACGAACGCCATCACGGTCAGAAACAAATAGGAGACTACTTCCGTCTTCTGACCAAGTAGGTTGCTCATCCGTCCCTGCATAATCGGTTAAGCGTTGAGGATTGGTTCCATCGGCACTCATCAGATAAATCTCGTAATTCCCGTCTTGGTTGCTCACATAAGCTATCTGAGAATTATCAGGCGACCATGCGGGTTGTAGTTCTTGTGCATCGCTAATGGTCAAGCGGACAACATTCAATCCATCAGCATCCATAAGATACAGTTCATTATTGCCGTCTCGATCGCTGACAAAGACTATTTGAGAACCCTCTTGAGACCAATCAGGATCAGCATGATTGCCAACAGAATTGGTCAGGTTGATCTTGGCAGAGCCATCTCTGTTGATGATAAACAAGTCATCTACACCTGATTCATTGGCACGATAAACAAGACGCTCGCCATCAGGAGACCAATCTAGCGAGTTACCTACTAAAGCAGTGATTCCATCTACCAATAATGGGGTGAGGTTAGATGTGTCAAACGACATGATATAAACCAAACTATCTGAAGTAAAGGCGATTTGATCTTGCGATGACCACGCAAAATCTCCAATAGAAGTTGCTGAATTGGTTAGTTGTTGAACAGCTAGACCGTCGCTAGACATCCCATATAGTTGTGCTGTACCCGTTGCATTAGAAACGAATAATACTGAACTGGGTTCGGTAATCATTACATCTAACTGACTGACATTTATCGTAGTAGTTGCGCTGGAAAGGGTTCCCCCTACATCTGAGAGGGTGAGTGTAACCAAATAGTCTCCAGCATTGTTATAGGTATACGATGGGTTAGGTTCATTGCTAAAGCCCACGCCATCGCCAAAGTCCCAACCGTAGCTAGAGATGCTACCTGTGCTTGCGCTTGAATCAAACACCACCGTCAAGGGTGTTGTTCCGCTGGTGGGATTTGCTACGAACGATGCTTTCAATCCACTTGTGATTGAAAGGGTGGTTTGTGAAATAGCAGTGACACCTTGTGCATCCGTAACGGTGAGTGTAACCAAATAGTCTCCAGCATTGTTATAGGTATACGATGGGTTAGGTTCATTGCTAAAGCCCACGCCATCGCCAAAGTCCCAACCGTAGCTAGAGATGCTACCTGTGCTTGCGCTTGAATCAAACACCACCGTCAAGGGTGTTGTTCCGCTGGTGGGATTTGCTACGAACGATGCTTTCAATCCACTTGTGATTGAAAGGGTGGTTTGTGAAATAGCAGTGACACCTTGTGCATCCGTAACGGTGAGTGTAACCAAATAGTCTCCAGCATTGTTATAGGTATACGATGGGTTAGGCTCATTGCTAAAGCCCACGCCATCGCCAAAGTCCCAACCATAGCTAGAGATGCTACCTGTGCTTGCGCTTGAATCAAACATCACCGTCAAGGGAGCTGTTCCGCTGGTGGGGTTCGCCACGAACGATGCTTGCAAGGGTATTGAGGGTTCAATCACTTGTATATTGCTGGTTGCCGTTACCTCTCCTCCAGCACCAGTTGCCTTCAGCGTGACTAGATAATCCCCTGCACTCATATATTCGTGCGTTGTGGTAGCACCTGTTGCTGTTACGCCATCCCCAAAGTCCCACAAATAAGAGGTGATTGCCCCTCCGCTAGATATAGCATTGAATTGCACACTTAGGGGGCGTTCTCCACTTGTAGGTTGTGCATCAATGGCAACAACGGGCGGTAAAACTACTTGATTAACCGTCACCTGCATAGTGGAGGAGGCTTGTCCACCCGCACCTGTGACAACCAGTTGAACGTTATATGTGCCTGCATCATTAAAGGTGAAAGAGGGTGAAACTTCTGAACTCACACCAAGCGTGCCGAATGTCCATGCGTAGTTAGTAATATTGCTTGTATCTGTAACCTTAAAATTCACAGCCAAAGGTGCATCCCCACTAGCAGGATTTGCTGTAAAATTCGCTTTTGGCAGGGGCACTTGGGGATTTTGAACGGTGATTTGGCGAGTGACAGAGGAAGACCCTCCTGATCCTTTAACGGTTAGGATAACATTATAAGTTCCCACTAGATTGAATGTATGGCTAGGACTGACTGCATTGCTGGTTGAGCCATCCCCAAACTGCCAATCCCGTGAGGTGATGTCACCTTGTGACTGATCGGTAAAGTTTATAGTAAGGGGTGCAGTTCCTGATACACTACTCTGGGTGAAAGCAGCAACAGGGGGAACAGGACTTTGAACGGCGATCTGCCTAGATACGTTAGTTGTCCCACTTTGCCCAATAACCTCTAATACAACAGTATATAAACCGGGATTGGCAAAGGTGTGCTTAGGGTTAATTTCGGTACTGGTTGAGCCATCACCAAAGTTCCAACGATATGCGGTAATGATACCTTGTGATTGATTGACGAATTGTACGTTTAATGGAAATAACCCAGTGGTGACATCTTGCGTGAAAGCGGCAATAGGTAATGGAATACTGGTATTGGTGGGGACTGGAGTTGGTTGCCGATTTTGTACACGCACATTATTTACAACTGTAGCAAGGCTTGTTCCATCTTTCAGCGTTACTCTCAAGCGTAGTTGATACAGATTGTCTTGTGCCGTAGTTGTATCCCACACACCAAAGATTCCATTAGAAACGGGGGTTTGTACCGCTCCCGTAATTGGAAACCAAAGATTATTAGGATTAGGCTCTGGAGCATATTCTACATTGAATTGCAAGAATTGTGGATGAACAGCAGAACCCAACAGTTGAATATTGCCTGCTAAAATACTACCGGGTAGGGGTGATAGCATAACAATATTGATGGGTGTTGGTGGATTTGTGGGTTGTTGTGGCATAATCGTGGGGGGGAGTATCGCCACAGGGCTTGCCACAAACCCCACCGTTGGGAATATCTGCAATGCCTGTGCCGTAAATGTGGGCAAAGCCGTTGGTAAGTTTGCGACATCAATGGGTGTACGTGATGGTGGAACGGTTATGGTGGGTACATCCGTGATCTCAATTGCTTGTTGTGGATTATTTCCTAATGTACACGCAGACAATATGATGACCAACCCTATTAAAGTAACCAACTTTGTTAGTCTAATATGAATCCAAGACATGTATTTACATCATCCTTATAGAAGGTTGCTAAAACGTTTATGCTATCATTATAGTCTAATGATGAGTCTACACAAACCAACGTTGAGAAAGCATGGTCTAATCAGTGGCTAAAAAGTCAGGAAGCGTGCAATCATGAAGATTCTGATAGTGGAAGATGAAGTAGGAATTCGTGAGGCTTTAGGCAAAAAGCTAGAACGAAATAACCATATAGTGATCCTGAAAGAATCCGGACTAGAAGGATTACGTGCCTTTCATCAAGAGCATCCTGATTTGGCAATCTTAGACATTATCATGCCCGGTGGTATGGATGGCTTGACG
Organism: Phototrophicaceae bacterium; assembly: GCA_049318945.1. Classification (GTDB taxonomy): domain Bacteria; phylum Chloroflexota; class Anaerolineae; order Aggregatilineales; family Phototrophicaceae; genus CAIRDJ01. Next base: position 33,007 of record JBMOEO010000003.1, read on the forward strand.
GTTTGTCGTCGCATTCGAGAAGTTTCTGATATTCCGATTATGTTGCTATCTGCCCAAGCCATCACCGAACAAGATATTGTCGAGGGGTTGAATGCTGGTGCAGATGAGTACCTAATAAAACCGATACGCTTAAATGAGTTTGTTGCGCGAGTGAATGCGATCCAGCGCAGGCTACGATCGAATCAGCCTCAAAATGCCAATAGCTTTTATGATGATGGTTATCTAACGGTTGATGTTGTCCGCCGTACCGTCCATGTAAAAGGTCGAAAGATTCATCTTACCCCAACAGAATTTAAGTTAGTTGCTATTCTTTTAGAAAACGCCGGACGTGTGGTTACTCAAAAAGAATTATTGGAGCAAGTCTGGGGTGAAGAATATGCTGATGATATTTACTATCCAAGAGTATATATCAGCCAACTGCGCAGGAAAATTGAACCCAATGCTGCCGATCCTATTTATATCCTTACCGAACACCGCATCGGTTATCGCTTTGAAAAACAACTAACTAGCTGATTCTACATGTTACTTGGGCTTGCTGTTCTTATAGGAGGGAGTTTCCTGTTTATTGCAATGGCACTGATGGTGCTGATATTGTTGCTCGATATTCAGGATTCTTTACGCACTCACGTTATGGTAATCCTCATTATCATGGCGGTATTCAATACATTCTCAATTTTAGTTCAAGTTCTGCCCATTATGATAATTGATGGAACAATCATAAACTCAGCTTTTATAGGGTGGGAGCTAAGTTTAGGGTGGGTGAGCATCGCCTATTTTCTCATGCTGGCGGGGTGGATTCGATTAGGCAACCGACGATTTGCGATAGTTGGGATTAGCACAGGCATCATTTTTAGTCTGTTGATTTTATTGACACGCTGGGCAACAGATTCACCTTCTGGCTCGTCAGATGTCATCTATACCTTCATGCCCTCTACAATTATTGTGGTTCTTGGGTTTGATCTCGCCATCATCAATTGGGTTATTCGGTTTCGTAATCGCTTCGATTCTAACCTGTTATATTGGGCGACATTTCTATTTGTACTTGGGCATCTCCTGAACCTTAATCATCCCATTGAACAGGTTAAGTCTGGTGCGGTTATTGCTATTTCAACATCTGGCTTACTCATTTGCTACAGCGTTATCAAGCGCGATGTCATCACACCGTGGAAAGACCAACGCTCCCAGCTAAATGCCATTCATAGAACCAGCCTTGCCGTAGCACAGCAACTCAATATTGATTACGTCACCCAACAAGTTGTCAACCAAGTTAAAGACTGGCTAAACTGTGATGGCGTATCGGTGAGCCTACTACAAGATAATCAACTGACCATCGTTGCTGTAGCTGGTCTTCCAATAGGGTATGTGGGGCATGTATTGGATTCTAAAATATATAAAGAAGCGATTACTTCTTTATCGCCCATCAAGTTAGATGATGCAGGGAATACATTAGATTCTCTACCTTTTGCCAAAGAAACCTTTGGCGCGGTTCTCTGTACACCATTGGTATATGGGGATGATGCTATTGGTATGCTTTTGGTAGTAAATCGAAAACATGGCATGATCTTCACTGATGAACAGAAACATCTTTTAGAACTCTTCAGTGCACAAGCATCCGTATCAATCATACATAGCCAAACATTCCATCATCAACAACATTTGGTGGAGGAAATTAAATCAGCACGGATACAGTTAGAAACTGTTTTAGCCAACACCCCTAATCCCGTCATAGCAGTCAATAAACAATTACAAGTAATCTTTTCAAATAATGCCTCTAAAGTTTATTTCCCTAAACTAGACAACCATTTGATACCGATCTCATCTGTCATTCCCAGTTATCTACTTCCACAAGGTAGTCCTTCACCCAAGTCATACCGATTATTGACGTATGAAGGCACATACAACAAACAAGATTTTGTGATTCGGATTGCCCCTATTCGCCCCAATCGTCGCATTGGTGGGTGGGTTGCGGTTGCGGTTGATGTAACACGCCTAAAAGAGTTAGATCGAATTAAAAGTGAAATGATCCGCATGACCAGTCATGATCTTAAAAACCCGCTTCAATCCGCCTTCGCCAACTTAGATCTCCTATATGATGAGATGCCTGCTGATCGCCCTGATTTACAAGGTTATCTCAATCAGCTAGATCGTGAACTAGGGCGAATTGATCGGATCATCTCTGGTATTTTAGACCTTGAGAGAGCACAGTCTGAAATGAACACCGATCAATCGGTAGTCATCCAAGAGACCCTAGCAATGGCTTTATCAGAGATTGAGGCAGTAGCACATAAGAAACAGATTCATTTCCAAGTGGAGATGCCTATTGTTCCTATCATTGTGCAGGGGCATTCCGTTCATCTACAAAGAGCAATAGCCAATCTACTGGAAAACGCTGTCAAGTTCTCCGTTCCTCCTGCTATCATCGAGATACTGTGCTATCCAAATAGACAGAATGTCATCATTGAAATAAAGGACTATGGTGTTGGGATTCCAACAGTAGACCAACCCAAAGTGTTTGATCGCTTCTTTCGGTCTTCGTCACCTGCTTCGGCACACATAACCGGCACTGGTTTAGGGCTAAGTTTGGTGAAAACGGTTATTGACCGTCATGGTGGGCAGATATGGCTGGAGAGCGAAATCGGCAAGGGAACAAGTTTTTATATCTCGCTTCTAATGGATACAAAAAGTATGATTGATTTGGATGATTAGACATACTTCAAAAGGATAATTTGAATGCAATATAAAAGAATCACCAATTTTCTGATACCACTGGCTTTGGTTTTTGGAGTGTTTTTATCTGCCCAATCTGTTGTAGCGTATCAATCATCCTTGCCTACCAAAACTCCTACCCCAACCAGCGAACCCACAACTTCAGCAACAATATCACCAACGCCCCTCGCCAGAGCGGTGGGTGAATCGTTTTTACAAGCTGACCTTTCTATCCTTTCTGGTAATGTACAACGTCCAAACGGAATGTTCTGGCACAACAATATGGTTTATACCTCTTGCAACGGTGACTGGACAATCTATGAAATCAACGGAGAAACTGGAGCGACAACAACTTATATCTATGGGATAAGGAATGCGCATCAATTGCATGCTGAAACTGTAGAGAACGAACTCCAATTATGGATACCTGACTTTCAAACAAATGAATTGGTTTTGATCTCTCAACGTGCCATTCAAAAAATAGCAGGGGATTTACAAGGACCTTGGGGCATCATTGCTTATCATGATGATTTCTTGGTGACAAACCTCCTCGCCAATAATCTGGTCAAGATCACACGTGGGGGCGAAGTAGAAATCATGGTGAATAACTTGCGTTCACCAACAGGTGTTGCCGTAGATGGCGATGTAGTATATGTCGCCAATAACGGAAGTGCCCGCCGTGCAATTGAATGGTTTGAGTTAGCAGAACAAGACCAACCCATTGATGCCAGTTCTGATTCTAATTATAGCCTCGTGAGTGGGTTACAGAATGTTACCGGAGTTGTATTGGGTAGTGATGAAAAATTGTATTTCTCTTATGCGTTGGGGACTCGCGGTGTGGTCGGCAGGATTGATCCTAATGTCTGCCGTGATAAGGGGGGTTGCACTCACGATGAGGTTGAGATAGTCGTCTATACCGATTTAGCTTCTCCCATTGCAGGTTTAACCCTCTCTCCTGATTTGCGATTATACCTTCACACCATTTTCAGCCCCGATATTTATTACATTGATCTGCCCTCGTAACAGTCCATAAGATGAAGGTGATAACCATATATCACCTTCATTACTTCGTTTAGTGCGAACTCTGCTGTAAGCGGTTTTCAATGATTTTAACGATACCAGAACCGATCAGCGTCATGAACAAATAGATTGAAGCCGCCACAAGATAGGTCTCCATATATAGAAATGACTGTCCTGAGGAAAGTTTTGCTAACTGTGTAATATCTCTCACGGCTAAAATGGCAACTAAAGCAGAATCTTTAATCATTGCAATGAGATCATTACTCAAAGCAGGCAAAATACGACGTATGGCTTGGGGAAGAATAACATGCGATATCGTTTGCAAGTTGGTCATCCCTAGTGAAAGAGCGGCTTCACTTTGCCCCTTCCCAATAGATTGAATCCCTGCACGAAAGACCTCTGATAAAAACGCGCCATAAGTGAGTGATAGAGCGACGATAGCACGTGCTTCATTGGTGAACATGCGCATGGTGATATTGATTCTACCATCAACAATCAAACGCCATTCAGGAATAAAGTCCGTACCTGTTCCAAGATCATTTCCCGCGAACCATGCAATAGTTGTCTCACTAGGCAAGATTTGGGTTTGACCTATGAAGCCGATCACACTTGGAACTAAAACAAAAGCGATGATGAGTAAAACAACCAATATGGGTAAGCCACGTAGAATTTCTACATAAAATGTAGAGACTTGAAACAGGATCAAGCGAATTATATCTATTCCCTTTTTTACTTCCCGTATTGGATAAGCCCGTATCAAACCAACCAATAAACCAATGACCATAGCATTAAAGTATGCGGTAAAGCTAACGCGCAATGTAACCTGTATGCCTTCTTGTAATTGGATAAAGATATTGTTGAACGGGTCTTGCGTAGCAATTAGAAATGTAACATACATACCTAATGCAATAATAGCTATCAACCAATAAGGAATTTTTAACCATATTTGATTGTTATACCGTTTGGATTGTGTGGTAGAGGATATACTCATTTTATTTTCCTAATGGCTCAATAAGTAAGAAACCTAGTACAGAGATTGTAAGCCCCAATGTTTGAATGGTCAAACCGATAAATTCTAAGATTCTTGATGTGAACAAGAATCCGAAAGCGATGGTCATATATCCCAAAATAATCCCAAATAATCCCAAGACGGGTATCATGCCCCGTCTTTTTGCTAGTCTACTGGAGATAGACTCAATTAAGCTGGCTAACCTTGATGACTCATCAATCATTCTCCACATCGTCTGTCTCCTTCTCAAAATACTGATACATCGCATATTTCTGGTAGAGATTTAATGGAAGATGTACGGTCATCAGCGTGCCCTCGGCAGTGTGTTCGCTGTGAACTACCGTCGCCCGTACAAACAACTCCGATGTTAGATGCCCTGCTGAATAGGGTATCAGTAATCTCACTGTGTAAGCTGATTTCAGAAGGGTGGCTTCAACTTTATCTAGTAGCTCTGCGATACCCAACCCAGACTGGGCAGAAATCACAACCTCATCATCATACTCTACTTGTTGTTTATGCAACCGAGGGGGAATTGGAGACGATGCTAAATCCGCTTTATTCCATACTAATAAGCGACGAACCCCATTGGGTATCTCAATCTCTGCCAGTGTATCCTCAACCGCCTCGATGTGTTCAAGGGCGTTAGGGTGAGACATATCCACTACATGGAGTAGAATAGTCGCCTCGTTAATCTCCTCCAAAGTTGCACGGAAAGCCAAGACCAAAGAAGTAGGAAGTTTTTGGATGAACCCTACCGTGTCAGAGAATAGAATGGAACGCCCAGAAGGTAACTGAGACATACGAGTGATTGGATCTAATGTTGCAAATAGCTGATCGGCAATGTAAGTATCTGCCCCAGTTAGTGCCTTCAACAATGTTGATTTACCGGCATTGGTATAACCAACCAAAGAGATTAATGGAACACCAGCCTTCTTCCGTTTGTTGCGATAGGTCTGACGTTGTTTCCTAACTTGTTCAATATCGTACTTCAGCTTAGAGATTTTGAGACCTATTTCACGTTGGTCAATTTCCAGTTGCGTCTCGCCGGGTCCACGTAACCCCACCCCACCTGCACCACCACGCGCCCCGCCACCCCCTGCTTGGCGTGCAAGATGTGTCCATTGTCGGGTTAAGCGAGGCAAGCGATATTGATATTGTGCCAACTCAACTTGCAATGCCCCTTCATGTGTATGGGCATGCTGGGCAAATATATCCAAGATAAGCGCGGAACGATCAAGCAATTTTATTTTATCACCCAACATTTTTTCCAACTCGCGTTGGTGCCTTGGTGATAGTTCATCGTCAAAGATCACTACAGTGGCTTGAGAGGATTGAATCAGGCTGATGACTTCCGCTACTTTACCCGAACCTATATAGGTTGATGGATCAATAAGGTGAAGTTTTTGCGTGATGCGCCCCACTACCTCTAATCCAGCTGTATTAGATAAACGATCTAGTTCATCAAGCGATTCAGCTAAGGTGAGTAGTGTCTCTGTATTGCGTAATTCTGCGCCAACCAAAATGGCTTTCTCTGGCTCTTGTTTAATTTCTATAGACTTATACCGCATAAATGCCTCTATTCATCATTGATGATGCCAACTTGCCATACGCTCTAGTGCTTCCTCAAGCTGTGCTTCTGGTATCCCTAGGCTTAATCGGATGAACCCTTGCCCAACTGAACCATAAGCAGAGCCTGGAGCAACCGAGACATAAGCCTCATTAAGCAATCGTTGAACATACTCAACATCGTCAGAATAAGGATGGGGAAGTTTCGCCCATACATACATCGCCCCACTTGGTTTATGTACCTGAAATCCTAGATTACCAAGCGCATCAACAATTCTATCTCGGCGAGACTGGTAGATCGAATTTCTATCTTGTATCCATGACTGAGGGGTATCCGTTAAAGCACATGCACCCGCAGCATAAACTGCTTTGAAGTGTCCACTATCCATGTTACTTTTCACATGGAGTAAGTTTTTGATAGCGGTTGCGTTCCCTACAGCAGCACCAATGCGCCAGCCAGCCATGTTATAGGTTTTAGAAAGCGACATAAATTCAATGGTACTACGTTTAGCATCGTGTGCTTGTAATGCGCTAGGTGCGTTATATCCATCGAAAGTGATTTCGGCATACGGATTATCAGACGCTAAAAGCACATCATGTTCATTGCAGAAATCAACCAACTGTTGCAATTGATCCAAGGAGATTACCGCCCCTGTAGGATTATTAGGGTAGTTGATCCAGATAATCTTGGTGTTCTTTTGGTGTTGATACGTGGATAAATCCGGAAGGTAATTTGAATCAAGCGGTAAGGAAACAATCGCTGTCTCACTTAGAATAGCCGCCATCTCGTAAGCAGGATAACTGATGCTTGGAATCGCAATGCTAGACTCATCATCTAAATAGGCTAAGCATAAATTCACGATCCCCTCTTTGCTACCGATTAAAGGCAGAATCTCAGTCTCTGGATCAAGGTCAACCCCAAAGCGATTTTTATAATATTGCGCAACCGCCCGACGGAAAATAGGGGTACCACGGTATCCACTGTATCCATGAGACCCATCCTCAGAAGCAACACTCTTTAATTTCTCAATAACTGCTGCAGGAGGAGGCATATCCGGACTGCCCATATCTAAACGTAGAACAGGTTTACCTTGGTTGAGTAAATCCGTTACTTGACGTGAGATGGTAGCGAATACATAAACAGGTAGATTGCTGATTCTTTTTGCAACGGTGGGCAATTTTATTCTCTCTTTAGACTATCTACAGTAATGGGTTGGTTAGGGATAGGATGTTGATGGGCTACTTCTAAAAAATCAGTTAAGATTCTAGCAGAACGTTCGGCATAATAACTGTAACGTTGGCGTTTATTCCTGATAGGTTGATCGGGTTCAGGGATGATACCAAAGTTTGCCTTCATGGGTTGAAAATGGCTAGGTTCACAATGTGTAATGTAATGACAAAGGGCACCTAACATCGTCGATCTAGGTAGTATAAGTGGTTCTTCGTTGGATAAAAAGCGTGCAAGGTTGATGCCGGCAAAAAGTCCGGTTGCAATATTTCCAGCATAACCCTCTACCCCGGTGATTTGCCCTGCGAAGTATAGATCTGCGCGTGATTTGAATTGCAAAGATTCATTCAACAGAGTGGGGGAGTTGATAAAAGTGTTACGGTGCATTTGACCAAAACGAACAAATTCTGCTTGCTCTAAGCCGGGAATCATTTGCAAGATTTCTTGTTGTTTACCATAGCGAATGTTCGTTTGAAAGCCCACAAGGTTATACAAAGTTCCGGCGACATTATCTTGTCGTAACTGAACGACAGCATAGGGGCGTTTGGTAGTGTTGGGGTAAGAAATTCCAACCGGGCGCATGGGCCCAAAAGCCAAAGCCTCCGTACCACGTTTAGCGATTTGTTCAATAGGCATACAACCCTCAAAGAATCTTGCTTCTTCCTGTTCAAAATCTCGTAGTGTTGCAGTTTCAGCCGTGCGTAACGCCTCAACAAACTGTGAATACTGTTGTTTATCCATAGGACAATTGATGTAGTCACCTAAGCTAGTTTCATCATCCCCATGTCCATAGCGATTTGCACGAAACGCTATTTCCATATTGATGCTCTCATAGCTTACAATCGGGGCGAGCGCGTCATAAAAATACAGATAGTCTTGTCCGGTTAGTTTCGCCAGCTCGATTGATAAAGATGGGGAGGTTAGTGGTCCAGTGGCAATGATACAGGGGGCATCGGGGATGGATGTCAACTCTTGTCGAATGATTTCAATGTTAGGATGCGAAGCAAGCGTATCTGTAATCTGTTTTGAAAACAGATCACGGTCAACTGCTAAAGCCCCACCTGCAGGCACTTGCACCTGATAAGCAATATCAATCAACAACGAACCGAGCTTTTGCATTTCAGATTGTAACACACCCGTAGCACGATCGGGCAAAAGCGAACCTAGTGAGTTACTACATACTAGCTCACCTAATCGGTCGGAAAGATGTGCGCCTGTTTGGCGGTGAGGTCGCATTTCATACAAACGTACCTTAAAACCACGTTGTGCTAACTGCCATGCCGCTTCACTTCCTGCCAAGCCACCTCCTATCACCACCACAGCATCATGCAAATTCGCTCTATTGATTTCCATTATAAAGTCCCAAACCTTCTTCTAGTCGCTCAATTAGATTTGCATTGATGGCGTTTTGTGCTTGTGAAACCAAGCTGGCAATAGCAACCCGATCGGCACTACCATGCCCGATAAAGACCAATCCATTTAGTCCTAAGAGAGGCGCACCACCAAACTTGTTGGGGTCAATTTTATCTCGCATACGTCGCAAGGCTGGGCGGGCAAGCACCGCGCCAAGTTTTGAACGGACATCTGAAGTCAACTCATCTTTTAGGGAGTATAACGTCTTTTTCACACTGGACTCAAATGTCTTGATGAGGATATTGCCAACATATCCATCACACACAATGACATCTACTTTTCCAGTGATTAGATCAGCGGGTTCTATATTCCCAATGAAGTTTAGAGGAAGTTGTTTGAAGGGTTCAAAAGCATCTTTAACCAATTGGTTTCCTTTGCCTTCCTCTTCTCCATTTGAAAGTAAGCCTACTCTAGGTTGATTGACCTTCAAAACATCACGTGAATAGATGTTGCCCATTAAGCCAAACTCTATCAACCACTCTAACTTGGTATCCGTATTTGCCCCAACATCCAGCACTGTAATCGTGTGTCCCCATAGTCTTGGTATAGCGGCTAAAGCAGGGCGTTTAACTCCTTTGATGCGACCCACAGCAGAAGCACTGACCATACTGATCGCCAAAGTTGCGCCTGTATTTCCAGCAGTGATGAAAGCATCCGCCTGTTTATCCTTAATGAGTTTGACCCCCACATGTATTGATGACTCAGGCTTCTGCTTAATCACCTCAGCAGGCTTATCGGACATCAAGATTTCTTGTGGTGCATCAACAATTGAAATACGTTGCCATTCTGTTGATGTGGGGTGGTGTTTAGCAAGTTCATTTTTAATGGCGGATTCATGCCCAACTAAAATAATATCAGGCGTTTGGGGTAACTCCCTTAAAGCATCCATCGCTCCTGCAACATCGGGAACCGGACGTAAATCTGTTCCCATCGCATCAATCACAATTCGCATATTTATTTTCCCCTGATGATTTTGAAAAGTTGAGTATGGAAAGAATACCATAAAAAGCTCTTCAAACAAATAAAGTTAGCTATTGACAGTTCCCATCATAAAAGAGTAACATCAATTCCATTGCGCCAATGGCGGAACGGCAGACGCGCACGGTTGAGGGCCGTGTCCTGGAAACGGGGTGGAGGTTCAAATCCTCTTTGGCGCACTGATAAAAACCCACTTAGGTGGGTTTTTTAGTTCCTGTTGATTTTACTACTATGTTGTGTTGCATCCACCATCGAATGTATGTACACTCGTAGCTAGTTCGCTAGAAATTATACATGAACTTATTACATCGTGTCCTGTAGGAGTGTGGGTGAATGGATGTCTCAGTAAATTATATATTGAGCCAAGCGTATGACTTAATTGAAGTGAACCGTATTGATGAGGCAAGAGAGCTACTTGAACCCTTATTGGTTTCACATGCCGATGATGTTGACGTTTGGTGGTTATATGCCCATTCAGTCAATGATCCACAGAAAGCACGACAAGCATTAGAGCGTGTACGTTCATTAGATTCAAAGCGTTACCCACGTGCTGAAAACCTCCTAGAAGACTTAGACAATACCAGCGTAATGCCTATGTCGTTAGAGTCCTTGCCCGAAAGACCTTCAAATCAACCCACAACATCCATCACATCCGATGATGAATGGGATGATGAAGACGAAGATGATGAAGATTCCCCATCCCGTTTGGCAACCTATGGTCTGCCCGTGCTTGTGGCATTGATCGTGACAATTGTTTTTGTCGTCACTCTACTTCGACCTAACACCATAGATAATGTGGTGACACCCTCCAGTACGGCAATTTCTACTGCTCAAATTTTAACCGTGCCCACAGTGCCAACCACACCAACTGTTATGGATGCGCAGTCTCAGAGTATCCCAGATGTAAAATTTGTCACTTTACCCGTCCTACAAAAAACAACAGAGTTGGGTGAAACAACACTCTTTCAACTGTGCATAGATGAATATGATCTTTCTCCTAGTCAACTGGTGAATGATGTGATGAAAGAGATTGCTGAACAACTTTCTACGCTAAATGTTGAAGGACAAGCAATCGGCGTAGAGATGAGCTATTGTAATCAAAATACTCTGTATCGTTCGGTCGCAGTAGCAGTTGAGTCCGCTGAACGCTACGCTCAAGGCGATTTAACCGAAGCAGAGTATCGTCGAGCCATACAGGCAGTTGGATAGTGTTTCAGTTATTTTAGGGGAAGGGTGATGTTAAACGTCGTCCCTTCTCCGATTTTGCTTCTCACGTTGATTTTACCGTTATGCTTTTCGATGATTCCATAGGTGACAAATAACCCTAAACCCGTTCCTTCAGGTTTTGTCGAAAAGAAGGGATCAAAAATCTTTTTAACGTTCTCTGGGCTAATTCCTATTCCAGTATCTTTGAACTCTAAATTGAGCGATTCATCCTCTTGCCAAGCAGAAATAGATAGTGTCCCCCCACTTGGCATAGCATCAGAAGCATTGATAACCAAGTTCATGAATACCTGTTCAAGTTGATCTCTATTGCCAACTATCTTGGGTGCTTGGGTCGTATTCACTATGACCTTAACACGGTTACGTTCTAAATTTTTATAGTTGAGTTTGATAATTCCCTCAATAGACTGCGAAATTGAAAATTCAGAAAACTCATCTTTTCGGTTGACATCAGCTTTAGTGAACTGCAGTAGTTGCTTTACAATGCGCCCAATACGCTCCACGCTTTCTTGTGTGCGTGTAATTAACTCTATATCAACAGGATGTCCATGTTGAATATCCTCTAATAGATACTCTAAATTGAGGTGAATCGGCTGTAGCGGATTGTTGATTTCATGCGCAATGTTTGCGGCTAGATGTCCAACAGAAGCTAGTTTCTCCGATCTAAAAAGCATCTCCTGTGCGGCTTTCAATTCTTCTGTGCGTTCAACCACCATATCTTCTAGGTGCATAGCATAGGTTGCACGTATCTCATTGAGTTCAGCATTATGAAGAGCAAGGGTTGCTTGACGTGCAATTCCTAAAAATAGGCGATGGTCATCATCATTAAATATATGACTTTGAGACGCAACACCCAGTAATCCCAACCTAAAGGGGCTGTGCTTCAAAGGGATGAGCATCCCATAGGGATAGCCGATATTCCACACATCTTGTTCCACCCAAGTCATCTCATTAGAGACTCGCAAAAACTGAGTGTACAATTCCATTTCGTTATCTTGGATAAACGGTGGATACTTCTTTTTCGTTTGATAAGTTGCGAGTTTTTCGCGCTCATCCAACTGGCAAATGAAAACGACATCACAAGGTAGCATTTCAAGTACCAAATTGCTGATTAGAGTTAGCAACTCTTTGATCTCAAGATGGCGGTTGAGTTCATCGCTAATTCTCAGCAAAGATTCAAGTTCACGTGTACGGTTCTCAAGTGCGTCTTCTAAATGCTTTGCACGTATTTTACTCTTTGCTCTTGCAACTAATTCTTGAGGAGCAAAGGGTTTACAAATGTAATCGTCAGCACCTATATCAAGTCCCTTTGCAACGTCGGACGGCTCAATGGCACGGGCAGATACCACAATAGTGGGAATCTTTCTTGTGATGGGGATGTCGCGTAATGCCTTAATGACCTCAAATCCATTCATCCCTGGCATCATAATATCGAGTAGAATCAAATCGGGGTGATGCTTTTGGGCAAGGTCAATAGCGGACTGACCATCATGACATACAACAGTTTGATAGTTCTCTCGCTCCATAATATGTTTTAAGACCATTGCCGCGCCGGGTTCATCATCGACGATCAAGATGAGTGGGTTGAGTTTTCTTTCAGGTTTCATATTGACTCTTGGTTTCTGTGAACGCTAATTTGATTATTTTACAGGGTAAAATGGAACACGAAAATAAGCAGGGAGTATTTTTATGCGTTCTCTATTGGTTGGAGTCATGTTTGGGTTTAGCTTCGCTAGTGTGTTCATCCTTGGCTACTTTACCAATGATTGGGTTTCAATGGATCGAAGCCTCACATCTGTAGCGTCTTTTGAATTGTTAGAAGAAATACAAGGCATTCTAAACCGAAACTATCTAAGGGAACAGCCTCCCACTATCGAGTTAGAATATGCAGCCGCACAAGGTATGGTTGCCAAGTTGGGGGATAAGTACACCTTCTTCATTGAACCTCCAGTAGCGCAAAGTGAATCCGATGGGTTGGCTGGGGTGTATGGGGGAATCGGTGTACATGTGATGAAATCTGAAGATGGTCGAATCCTTCTCTATCCTTTTGATGATAGCCCCGCACAAGTCGCCAATGTAAGAGATGGGGATGAGTTGATAGAAGTTAACGGTGTCGCAGTGACTTATGAATTAAAGCAAGATGCCTTAGATCAACTGTTGCGTGGAGAGGTCAAAAGAGGAAATGGGGTCAATGTGAAGTTAATCCGTAACAATGTTCCTGTTGAGCTATTCATTGAATTTGGCGTTATAGAAATTCCCTCAGTAGTGTGGAGAATCTTGGATGAAAATGATGGTATGATGTATATCCAACTTTCTCGATTTACTGATCGTACACCTGATGAACTCAAAACAGCATTAGATGAATTCAAGAGGTTAGGGTTAGAAGCCATCATTCTTGACCTTAGGAATAACAGTGGTGGGTTGCTTCAAGAATCTGTTGATATAGCTGATATGTTTTTGATAGATGGGTGCATCATCATTGAGCGAAAGATCGCCGATGAAAAAGTATATGAAGCGACAAATCCTGTAGAAATCTCCACTGATATACCCATGATCGTGTTGATTAATAACAATACGGCTAGTGCGGCAGAACTCGTTGCGGCAGCTCTACAGGGCAATCAACGCGCTACAGTGATTGGACAGAATAGCTTTGGTAAGGGTACAGTTCAACAAATATTTCCTTTATCAGACGGTTCTTCACTGCATGTAACATCAGCAGAATGGTATACAGCCAATGATAAAAGTTTAGAGGGTATTGGGCTAATACCTGATGTGGTGATGATACCCGATGAGAATGGAAGGGATGTTGAACTAGGTGAGGCGATTAGAGTGCTTAACCTAGCACTAGATAGTTAATAGACACAAAACGAGATGAGTGATGAACGAAGGTATCAAAATAATCGCACGGAATAAACGTGCATCCTATGACTATCACATTGAGGATAGTTATGAAGCCGGCTTGGTTTTATACGGATCGGAAATTAAATCAGTGCGGATGAATCGAGTGAACCTAGCGGACGGCTTTGTACAGGAGAAAGATGGTGAGTTGTGGATATTGAATGTACACATTTCAACATACGATCAAGCCAGTTACTTTGGTCATGCAGACCCCATGCGCCCGCGTAAACTTTTGTTGCACAAGCGCGAAATAGCGCAGGTGATCGATTGGATACGCGAGCAATCCCACACGGCTATACCAGTAAAACTATACTTGTCGCGTGGACGAGCGAAGATTGAAATTGGTTTGGCAAAAGGCAAGAAACTTTATGATAAACGACAAGACATTGCCAAACGCGATAGTGATCGCCAAGTGCGCCGTATCATGAAAGGACAATACGAATAAAAATCACAACAAGGTTTTCTATGAAGACCTTGTTGTACAGATATTTACTTATGATAAGCATACTTATCATGGAGTAATCTAAGAGAAGACCCTCCGAGCATATTTGGAAAGTCTTTGTGGATTTATTTTTAAGGGGTATGAAGGGGAACTAGGTCAGAGGGATTGATTAGAAGAGGTATGAAAATTTAGGATGCTCCATCCTAAAGACAAAACAATGAGTCCGCCACCAATTGCCGTGATAGCATCCCAACGTTCAGCTTCTAATTTACGCCGCTCTATATCAGATGCAACCAATAGTGCTTGCTCTGTGGGCGTTTGTGGTGATATTTCCTCACCGCTTTGGTGAATTTGATAGGCACTATTTCCCCTCAATGCGATCTCGGTCTTTCCGAACTGCCACGTGCTATACAATGCCCATGCGATTCCAATTGCCAATAAGGTGTAGGCAACCCCCTTCACCCATTCTTGTGAAAAGATGTTACGTAATGAAGCCATTTGATGGTTTCCTTTCTTGAAAATTCTTGCTCTAAGGATTTGCATTTTTTAACATAAGGGGGTATTATACATTTCAGTGTGCGAAATTAGATGATAAATGCACATCAAAACTATTTTATGTTGAAGCCCAGTTGGGCAAAAATAAGGGGTTTTTAGTAATGAAGAAACTTCTCCACATTCTTCCTATTGTTCTTCTCGTTATGGGTATTGCTCTTACAAGCCTTGGTGTTGTTGGCGCACAAGAAAATACCCTCGTTTTCCGTATGGTTAGCCACGGTGGTGCTGGCAACCCATTTTGGATCGTTGTAATCAAGGGGTTTGAAGACGCATGTGCTCAACTTCAAGCAGACTGTGCATGGCTCTCTGATCCTGTTGACAACGTAGATGATATGGCTGGTTACTGGGATGATGCGCTTGCTGCTGAACCTGATGGTATCGGTACAACTGTTCCAAACCCAGAAGTTATCCGTGCCGCTGTTAACCGTGCAGCAGAAAATGGCATTCCTGTAATTGCATTCAACACAGCAGATCCAAATGCAGGCACTCCTGATGCTCTCCCCATTTTGTTCTACATTGGCGCAAGCGAGTTCCTTGGTGGACGTAGCAACGCACAACGTGTTTTGGCACAAGCTGAAGCAGATGGTGTTGCCGTTACCCGTGGCGTATGCCCCATCCAAGAAGTGGGTCACAGTGGGCTAGAAGCTCGTTGTGCTGGTGTACGTAGCGTCTTTGAAGAAGCTGGCATCACCCTTGATGAATTGACCATCAACAACAATGTTACTGAATCTGCTGGTATCATCGGTGACTACTTCACTGCTAACGCAGATGCCAATGCTATTTTCTTGCTCGGACCCAACCCCTCCAGCAGCTTTAACTTGTATGCACAAGAAGCTGGGCTTGAAGCCGGTCAAGTTTATGCAACCACACACGATACCAGTTCTGAAATCTATGAGATGATTCAAAAGGGTTTCTTGCTCCAAGCGATTGACCAACAACCCTACTTGCAAGGCTACCAAACTGTTCATTGGTTGTACCTCAACAGCCAATTCAAGATGGCTCCTGGTGGCGACATCTTCACCGGCCCTGGCGTGATTGATCTGTCAAATGTTGAGGCTATCATCGAGTTGACCGCAAACGGTTATCGCTAAACCTAGCACAGTCTAATTAAGGATAGGACGATGGTAATCCATCGTCCTATTTTTTTAATAAACTCTTCCATTCTTTATTGAAATTTTCAAAGGTAATGATCGATGCGAGCTTACTTTGAAGACGCAAATTCGCGTTCTGGTATGGCATCTACTATTGCATTCTATAATCTAGGGGTTAGCCTAACGAGCCTATTGATTGTTGCGCTGGTTATCCTAGGTTGGATTGCGTTGGGAGAACGCGCCAATATCAGTCGTCGAGATATAAATGTGATTGAAATCTCGGCTATAGTTGTTGGAATTGCTTTCACAATTGCGAGTGTACGTACTGCATTAGGCATACGAAACCGCGATGAAACCAGTTGGGCTTGGGCACAATGGACAGCCTTCGTTGGTTTGATAGTTGGCTTTTTCATGCTTTTAAGCACGGTTGGACCGCAAATCATTGGGTTAATTAGCAATGCACAACCCACTGTTCCAACGGAAACCATTTGGCAAATGACCCTACAATTAGGTGAAAGAAGCCGAACCATTTTCCTGAATGGGGTCATGGTATTTGCCTTCATTTTATTCTTGAGTAACTTCTTCATCTATCGTATGACGGTAGCAAATACTACCTATGACGATAAAAAGGTGGAAAAAGCACAAGGTGCTTTTAGCACAGCTATTGACGATATGACCCCATCCCAATTCATTCGTCATCAATTAGCGGAATCCCCAAGTGCTGGCGCAATCATCGGCTTTGTGTTGATTCTTCTAATATTTGCTACAGCAAGTGATACATTCAGACAACCTCCAGCAATTGCCTCAATGTTAACCAACATCTCCACCAAAGGTATTGTTGCAATTGGCATCACCATTCTGATGATCTCTGGTGAATTTGATCTATCAGTTGGCTCAATGCTTGGCGCAGTCGCTTTGTTTTTTATGTTGTTTATGACTGAGGGCATCCCCTTTCTGGGTATCAATCAACCCTTTAATCCAATTGTTTCCATGTTCCTAGCCATTTTAGTTGGGTTACTTTTAGGGTTCATCAATGGTTTTATACTTGTACGAACAGGGATACCCTCCTTCATTGTCACATTAGGAACTTTGCTGATTTATCGTGCCATTCCCCTTGTGGCAATTCCCGGTGGTCGTATCTTGCGTTATAAGGATTATTATGCAGAGTTCCCCACCGTGACTATTCCGACAGCTATCATGGTTATATTGGGTATACTGTTGGTGGGGATCATCATCTTCATCAGTATTCGCACACTCCCTAAATATTTCAAACAGGCGCAGTTGCGTACCCAATTACGTGGGAAAACAGGCATTAAGTTTGGCACAACCTTAGCCACACTCGCTTGGGTTCGTTTGGTGATGTCCGCTTTATTGTTGCTGGTTTTGTTGGCATATTTCATCAGCTTCACTCTTTACCATTTGCCGAATATTTCACAACCCTATACAGTAGGTTTATTCGATATTCTGAATGGTCAATGGACATTCTCCCTTGAAAAAACTGCTGGCGTGTTCGTCACCGAAAGCCCCGCATGGTGGCAAATTAGTCCCCTTGATTTTGGGCGTGCCAGCTTTAGAAATGCCATCATCTGGTGGATTCTGCTCGTGTTGCTTTTCAATACGATTCTAAATGACACACGGTATGGCAATTCTGTATTTGCGGTTGGAGGGAATGCTGGTGCCGCAAGAGCGAATGGGATTAATGTAAATCGCGTAAAAATCTTTAACTTCATGCTGGTAGGTTTCCTCGTTAGTTTAGCTGCGATTTTTGAGGTGGCGCGTAACCCTGGTGTAGATCCGCTGAAGGGTCTGGGTTGGGAGTTAGAGATGGTGGCAATGACCGTTATCGGTGGCACCCTGTTAAGCGGTGGTTATGGAAGCGTTTTAGGTACTATCTTAGGTGGGTTGATCTTTGCTATGCTCAACACCGGATTGGTGCAGGTGGGGATGAATGCTCGCCTCTTTGAAGGAGTGATTGGTGTGATCTTGATTGTTGCTGTTGTATTGAATACCACAGTAAGAAGAATCCCAACCAAGTAAAAAATGTTTTCGCTAGGGGTTACGCGCTGAGTAATCCCTAGTTTTGCTTTGATGTTGAAGGTTTTTAGGTTAGCTCACAATGACGAATAATACGCACACGACAGATACATTAGTTGAAATGCGCGATGTCCATAAATATTTTGGGAGTGTCCGTGCATTACGAGGTGTTGAATTTGCTGTAAAGCGACAAGAAATCATCGGCTTGCTAGGTGACAACGGCGCAGGTAAATCAACATTGATAAAGGTTCTAACAGGTTTTCATACCCCTACCAAAGGACAAATTTACTTTGATGGTGTTCCGGTTTCAATTGATTCCCCTCATAAAGCACGGGAACTAGGAATTGAAACGGTTTATCAAGATTTAGCCTTAGTGCCCTTGATGAGCATTGCAAGAAATTTTTGGTTAGGTCAGGAATTAACTCGCCGTGTAGGGTTGTTTGAATTGTTGGATCACCAACAGATGGCAGAAGAGGCAAGCAAAGCACTTGCTAACATTGGTATTCACATCCGAGACCCCCATGAAGCGGTCGGCATGATGTCGGGCGGAGAGCGACAATCTATCGCCATTGGGCGGGCTGTTTACTTTGGGAAGAAATTACTAATCCTCGATGAACCCACCTCTGCGTTGTCAGTAGGTGAAACCCAAAAGGTATTAGACTACACTTATGCGGCAAAAGATAAGGGAATGAGCGTTATTTTTATCACACACAATATCAGTCAAGTTTATGAAGTTGCAGACCGCTTCACGATTATAAGTCGCGGAAAAACACTAGGGAACTTCACCAAAGATGAAGTAACCGCGCAAGAAGTGGCAACAATGGTGATGTCGGGTGCTGTTCCAGAACGCTTGCGTTTATTTGATCCTGAAACAGATATAGCATAGTGGGGTTGATGATGAAGCGCGTTTCACTATTCTACTATTTAATCGTATGCCTTACGTTCTTGATAAGTTCATGTGCCCCGTCAGACTTAGATATGACACCCCTCCCAACGGAAACACCTGTTCCGACAGAGATTCCCGTGACTTCTACTCCAGCGATCACGTTAACCGAAGCAGTTTCATCAACCGAAGAAGTAAGCAGTCTGTCTATCTCGAATGATGATCTGGTCAATCTGATTGTTGCCAGTAGCCCAGACCGTATTCCTGCTGGTGCGGTTGAGTGGATTGTTGACCGTGCGAAAGGAGCAGAAAGCGTTCGGAATGTTGAAGGTGGGATTGCCAAAAAGATTTTCATCTCTGAACGCGGGGGTGGCAAAGCAAGTTTAACGTTTGGCGTTTTTGATTCTGAAGATGCAGCTAAAGCCTACTACGATTTCATTAAAGGGTTACGTGCATCGCTAGAGTTTGGGGAGCCAAGAGCAAACTTCCCAGAGAACAATTTGTTTGGTAGTGGTCTGTATGGGTCAAATGCTATCGTACAAGAGAATAACCTGTTCATTGAAGTGTCCGTAGAGGCTTTCTCCAGCACATCAGGCGACCCATTGACTGGGCTAACCCGTGCCACCTTATCCATTATGACAGATGGTGTGGCATTAAGTTCTACCCAAAGTACAGAGCAAGCCCCCATTCTGGTGGATATTGAAGAGATGATGCCGGACACATTGGAAGCTGGTGGGACTTGGACGAAGATAGAAACGTTACCCGTATTGGTTGAGAACGGCAGTGCTATTGAAATTGTCTACCGTCAAAATACCGAGAATATCAATATCTACTTTGGAACGTTTAATGCTCCCTCAGATACGCTAGTTGCATATCAGAACTTGCTTTCACGCGGAACAATTGGCACTCAGCTAAATACCGAACTGATTGCTGTCAAATCTAGTTCAGCGCAGATGGGTATACTGGTTGAGGTTTTGAAAGCCGTCCAACCTATCTTTGAAACTCCGTAATAATCAGCGAGAGACTCCATCAAGATGGAGTCTCTCAACATTAATCCATTGGATATAAACTAGCACCACCATCCACTGTAATGATGCTACCCGTCATATAACTTGCTGCCGATGAACAAAGAAAGACGAACGTATCGGCAACGGATTCTAGCGGTTGTAAATACCCTAGCGGTATGGCTTTTTCTGCACGTGCGCGATAGTCAGGTTCTGTATTCCATTGTCGCAAAGCCATACCCGCCCCCACAATTCCAGGGGCGATTGCATTGGCGCGGATGCCTTGTGGAGCTAACTCACGGGCGAAGGTACGCATGAGTTGATTCATAGCGGCTTTGCTGGTGATGTAAGGTCCAATTTCAGGCCAGGGTACAACAGCAACCCATGAGGTGGTGAAGATCAAATGGGCTACCCGTTGGTTGTCTATAGCACGTTGCGAAACTTCTTTTGCTAGTAGGAACGCACTACGAACGTTCACCGCCATAACTTCATCAAAAGTATCAGCATCAAAGTTAAGGATGCTTCCAGATACAACCATCCCAACATGACACAACCCTGTTGTGACAACACCAAATACTTGTTCAGCATGATTCAATAATGCTTTCACTTGGATAGGAGATGTGGTATCTGCCTGAAAATAAGTAATGTACTCAACAGGAATATCAGACTCTATCAGTTTTTTGTGCGCGATCTCAGTCGATAGTACATCGTTTACAGTTACTTTAGCACCACATTCAACCAACCTTTTGACAATCGCCAAACCCAAAGCACCACACCCACCGGATATAAGGATGTGCTCGCCCGTTAGGGCATCCTTTGAAAAAGTCATTATCTTATCTCCTCCACAGCCCAGTGATCCCCCATTGCTCTCCGCCCTTTTGCCAAGCCCTCTCCATCAGAAACAAGCCGAGTGAGTTTGGGGTGAGAAAGCATGTGTGGGGTTAGTTCAACACCTAAGCCTACACCATCGGGAATGGTCATATTTCCATTCTCGATAGTAGGTGTCCAGCCACACATTTCAGAAAAGTACGTCTTATAGAAGGCGCGTACCGATTCTGCAAAGAATAAGTTGGGAATGTGTGCGCCCAAGTGCATACACACAGCATGGCATATTGGGCTTGCCACATTATGTAGAACCAAAGGTATACCGTAAGCCTCAGCTAGATTTGCGATCTTACGTGTTTCTGCGATGCCACCATTCCAAACAGGATCGGTCATCACTATTTGGGTGATGCCCTCTTGTATCCAGTCTCGCAATTGCCAACGTGTCATGAGTAATTCTGAACCCACGAAAGGGATTCGTGTTTTCTGCGATAACGCCTTGATCTCTTTGGGATGAACCGCAGCAATGGCATCCTCTATGAATAGAATGTTGTACGGTTCTAGTGCTTCAACAATACGCTCCATACTAGCGCGATTCCATCTGAAGTGGCACTCAACACCTATTTCCATCTCATGACCAACCGCATCACGAATTTGTTGAATCGGTTTTAAGCCCTCTTGTACGGATTGGTGACTGATATATTGCCCAAAAGAAGATTCACTAAACTTATCAAAAGACCAAATCTTTAAGGCGCGGATGCCATCGGACAATAAACTTTTTGCTAATCCACCTGCGTCTGTTTGCCACTGGATATAATCTGGAACATCGGGGGTGCCAATACAAGTATTGTAAGTTGGGATGCGCTCGCGTGTTTTTCCACCTAGTAAGTGATACAAAGGTGCCTGATAGAACTTACCCATGATGTCCCATAGTGCGATTTCAATTGCAGATAAGGCTCGTGTTTCTGCGCCAGCGTAACCATGATACATAATGTTATCCATCGCAAAACGCCACAAACCTTCAATATCAAGCGGGTCTTGCCCTAGTAGTAAAGGTGCGAGTGTGCCATGAATCGCCCCTTTCGTGCCATGCACCTTATCAACGGACTCCCCTAAGCCGATTATCCCAACGTCAGTATGAACTCGTACAACGATAATTCGAGGGAGATGTTCCCACTGTAAGGTTTCTATTGCGGTGATCTTCATGCACGACTCCAGACAATATGACCATATTCGTTGTGCGATTGCTTAAGTTGACCGCGTTGTACCAAGCGAGCTATATTCGCGTTGAGAGGGTATGCCATAGCATTATTTGCGGCTGGATTCCATGTTCCTAGCAAGGCGCATAGTTCCTCAATCGCTTGTAACATGGTGAATGAATTTGTGCGCTGACTTAGCTTGAGCAATTCTTCTTCAACTCGTAGACAGTAATTTCTACTTTCGTATAGAAAATCATGTACCTCTTTGCCTTGTTGAAGGGGCCAGTGTGAGGGTGAATAAACATCAAGATTCATGGCAAGAAGCCGTTGAATAGTTGATAAATAAGTATCCGCATAACAATAAGTGGGAGCCATACAAGGTTGCCAGTCTTTATCCAGAATGGCATTCCATAACGCTGCCTCACCAGCTACCAACGCATGACTACGTGGATCATAAATAGAAAGATGTCCCCATGTGTGACCGGGTGTATGAAGCACCTCTACATACCAATCTTCACTAAGCCAGATTTGTTCCCCACCTTCTAGGGTCATATCCATTGAACACGTTTTAACATCCTGATACATTTGTTCAACAAAACTATCAGGGGTATTCATCCCATGTGGAAGGTCAAATTGTTTATAACGCCCTTCCACTAAAGCAACAACATCTTCAATCCATGGGCGATCTAACTTATGGCACATGAATATTGCATTAGGCGCGTGATCTTTCACAATACGATTGCCACCTTCATGGTCAGAATCTGAATGTGAGATAACCACATAGTTGATCTGGGAAGGTTGAAGCCCCAATTGTTGCATATATGGGAATATCTCTTGCTCAGGATTATGTGCTAAACAAGTATCCACAAGCATGATTTTTTTTGTACCTACCAGTAGGTGTACAAACATAACGCGACTACCATCAAAAATGCAGGGAATACGATGAATGCCTTGAACGATTTCCATTTGAATCTCCTTTAGTTATTATCTTGAGGCTGTTGCCCCTTCACACTTAACCCACCATCTACCGTGTAATTTGCCCCTGTTACGAAACTGGCATCATCAGAAGCAAGGAACGCACATACACTAGCAACTTCGTCAATCAACCCAACACGTCCAATGGGGTGCATTGCATCAAATTCTTTACGAAGCGAATCAGGATTTTTCTGCTCTAATAAAAAGTGATGCAACATCGGGGAATCTATTGTTCCCGGCGAAACACTGTTGACACGGATTCCTTTGCTGGCATAGTCAGTAGACATCGCTCTAGCCAAAGCAATCAATGCCCCTTTGGTTGCGCTATAGGCAGCTAAACCCGGCAAGCCTAATATCCCCGTAACAGAAGCCATGTGGATAATGCACCCCTTCCCTTGTTGCAACATGCTAGGGATAACAGCTTTGGAAGCAAAGAATGCACCACGCACATTGACCTCAAATATGCTGTTCCAATCTTCTGTGGAGGTTTGATGCAACACCCCACTAGGCATAATGGCGGCATTATTCACCAGAACATCAACCCGACCTACTGTTTGAATGAAATGATCTATGGCATGATTGACTTGATCTTCATCACGTAGATCAACTACCAATGGAATCGCTTGTCCTCCTTGCTGGTTAATTAATGCGCAAGTTTGTTCGACCTTATTGGTGCGGATGTCCAGTACCCCTACCATTGCGCCCTCTTCAGCGAAGCGTTTGGCAATGCCGGCTCCTATACCATCCCCTGCGCCTGTAATTAAAGCAACACGCTTGTGTAATTTAAGTGACATGCTCTAAACCTTTTGAAATAAAATCACTTTTGCCACAAGAATATGATAACAAATACACTGCTGAATAAACAACTTTTCATTTATCAAAAGAAATGGCTATATCACCTAAAACAATTCATACGTAAAATAACTTGTGAGTTTTAGTACAAACATGGAGTATTCAAAGCGATGGCAAAGATAGGATTATTCTACGGTAGCAACACTGGTAAAACAGAGGCAGTGGCATATCAAATTAAAGATGAATTCGATAAGCATGGTGCTGGGTTGATTGATGTGCATAATATCGGCTCTACCACCAAAGATCAAATGCTACAGTACAGTTACTTGATTATGGGTATTCCCACATGGAATACGGGTGAACTTCAAGATGATTGGGATGTATTCTTGCCAAATTTCCGCGACATGAATATGAGTGGGAAACACGTGGCGATCTTTGGTTTAGGGGATCAAAACGGGTATGGATTCAATTTCTTGGATGCTGCAGGTATTCTAGCGAATGAGGTACTCATGACAGGGGCAACTTTATACGGGCTTTGGTCAAACGAGAAATACCAATTTAATGAATCAAAAGCCAGACAAGATGAGTATTTCTTATGCCTTGGTGTCGATCAGGAAGGGCAAGAGAATATGACCGCAGAACGTATCAGTCAATGGGTTAAAAGCGTAAAAGAAGAGTTTGGTATCTAAATATCCTCATCCATAGAGTATTCACAAAATAGGGTTTTCTCAACATAAGACCCTATTTTTATTTTTGCTTGGATACCCATCTTAAAGTTATTCACCTTTAGATCGAAGCGATTTCCACTCCGCATAACCCAATACCCCCACCACTTCAAACCACGGTGGCTCTTCAGTCGGATTACGCAACACTTGCATTCCCAGTTTGGTCATTACCCGTTGTGACTGCAGGTTATCATATTCGGTAGTTGCCACAATTTGTTTAAGTTTAAGCGTCTCAAAGACATAGGTAATGAACGCATTTGCCGCCTCAGTGGCATACCCATTTCCCCAGAAATCAGGATCAATAGCCCAATATAACCCCATCTCTGTAGAAACACGATCCACCATAGAACGATCTACAGCAGAATCGAATACATTCCAGGGTATCAAACTGGGTACAAAACCAACACTCCCTATGGCTTGGTGATTATCCTTCAACGCGACGAGGTAATCACCATAAGGGGGTTGATATAATCGCTCTAGCCCACGGTATGCCGCCAATGTCCAGTCAAGCCATTCTTGAATAGATTGGATTGAACATGTGATTTGAAATGCACGCTGTGTGAGTTCATGCCTGTGAACTAAATCTTGTTGCGTATATTCACGAATAAGCAAGCGAGGGGTTATTAAAACTGGAATACCCATCAGATGATTAAAACCTTCCCCATATTGGTTGATTCAATTGCTTAGCACGGATGTAATACAGGATCACATAAGCTAGATCTAATAAGAAGATACCCATATATAAAACAGGCAAAAGTAGAAGTCCCTGAATGTGTGGTGCAGGTTGTAGGTAATTCCAAAGCAGAAAAGGTGTTGTCCCAATCAACTTCGACAATCCGATATATATTGACTGTCCGCGTAGGGTATCTTGCCGATGATAGAACATCACAATAAATAAGGCTGAATTGATAAAGGTGTCAATAAAAGCTATCTGATACGGTGGGTAGTCTCGATTATCTAACACATACGTAATGGTAAGTAGCATAGAAAAGACAAAACTGACAAGCATCCAGATATAGAATTGTATGGTGGGAATGTTGGGGAAATCGCTTTTCCAGTGGTGTATTGCCTGCCAGAAGAGAACCACACCAATAGCAGAAAAGATTGTGGTCAAGATGGATTGTGGAAACGGAACTGGAGCGATGGATGATGCGGTTATATCCCAGGCAAAGTTCGCAAAAATAGCCAGCATTGGAACGGAATAGCTTTTATCAAGATGTCCTCGCCGAATGCAAAGACCATAAAATATGAGCCAGAATACATTAAAATTTGTGACAGTAAGTACCCCTACCCAACCGTATTGTGCGATTAAATCAGACAGCATTGTTTAAGCCCCTATTCCTGCTTTGCTAGTGAGCGAAGATGGAAGTTCAAATTTTGATCGCTTTCCGCCACGTTGGATAGTCAACAAACTATTCAGAAAACCTCTCACAAAGAATTGGTGGATTTGCTCTAACACTGGGTTACGTGAATCACCCTGTTTAGTAGACCACATTTTCCGTTGTATCCATAAGATGATGACCGTCCAGTTATAGCCGGGAATGCCTAACATACTACTTAATTCTGTACCCAGCCAATATCGCATCCAATCAGTGGGTAATGACTTGGCAATTGGCGTATGTTGTTGCATGAATGCAATTAACACCTTGGTGAGTTCACGCCCTGTAGAGGTATCTTTATGGTTGAGTTTTGCCCACGTGTTAAAAAGGTCATTAGCTTCTTTGAGATCGGTTGGTATAAGTTGTTCCTGTACACCAAGAATGAAACCGACTACCTTCCATAAGTGTAAGTATGCTTCGGTCTGTTCATCGCTCAGTTCAATTGCCGAACGCTTCATACAACCGATCACCACACTGGAGAAGGATAGCATTGTGGCAGCTAAATCAGATTGGTTAATTGGCAATCCATAATGGTCATTATTCCATAGCTTGCCCCATTCAGGACTATTCCTGATGAAGCGACGGATGGTAGCGTGCATCAAACGCACTTTTTGGGTGGAACGGATGCCACGCCCGGTATCATCAAAAGCGTTGGGTGCGGTAACGTTCATGACGAATTGCGCTGTTTCAACAATACGACGTGGTAGCTGTTCGGTCATGCGCGTTGTTGCAACCAGAATTTCTGCGCCTGGGTGCGCGGCATACAAAACAGGCAAAGATGCCCCAAACAACATGAAGACAATGGGTATGCCAAAGGCATCAAACACATCACTTGCTAGTTTAAGTTTGTCAGCATCAGCCCAGTCAGGAAGTGGTGAAGTCTGTAGAAGATATTGTTGAACTTCAGGAGGCATCTCTGTTAAAGGTAAATCATCATTTTCAATCATGACATTGAAAATACGATTGATTTCTGCAAGATCGTTTTTGGTGTATATCGCTTCTACAACATCATCCGCAACGGGATCTGCGATGTGACGCGATTGTTCTAAGATGAGATTCCAATCTTTAGCCATTGTCATATCCTCACTCTTATTTATTCAGGGGATAGTTACGTTGTGTTTCACTAAGCGCGTCTGGGTTGTAGAACTGTTCATAGAATGAAATATCTACCCGTGAAGCCTGATAACCGATCACCGTTCTAAAAGGAGCAGACCACGACGGAAAACGTCCATAACGGTTATATATGTATTCGGCATAGGCGCAAGCTACCTCAATAGACTCTGCACTGGGCGCAGATATTTTCTTCTCAATCTGTGTTGGGTGACTAAAGTCGCTGACTTTCATCCCCCCTCGATATGTTCCATCCTCACCAAATTTATATGCTACCCAAGCATGAACGGCATCCGTCATGGTGCTATAGTAGGGTGGGCAATAAGCCTGAAGAAGTGTTTGACCATTATGCTCTAACCCAACAGGAACATGCACTTCACGCCCTTGCCCCATCCACTCTAAGATCACACCCAAGATAGGACTTGCCCCTCCATAGCGTGCTCCGCTCATATTTACATGCCTGAACTGTAACGCATTAAACCATGCAAACTCAGATCGAGCGTAATTTGCAAAACCACCTAGTCCTAGTGCTTGTGCCATGAGGCTTAGGTTCTGTAAGATCATCCCTTGCTCAACAGCAACAGCCTCTTGCAAAGAAACTTCAAGCCCCTCAATGGTTACAACCCGATCGCTCTTGAAATCATCCACTAACCAACCGCCACGGCTCTTGGCATATTTGCTGATTCCAGCTGGCAAGAACCAACGTCTTTCATCAACCACAAACAATGCCATCTCCTTTGAAAAGATTTCAATGAGAGCGTTGATGTAAACCCCTGTGATTTCATTCACGGGCAAAAAATAAGTGGTTCCCGCTTGGTATAAAGACCACTTGTTGATATTGAAATTGATGCCGGGTTCTAAAGGTGTGCTGATGCGTTCATCACTGATCTTCACGCGCATCTTATGGTAAATACGTACTAATCCCTCAACAGTATCGGTAGCTTCTACCTCTCCGATGATTTGGCTCGCCTCTTCATACGAGAAGTCTTGTGGTCTTTTTAAGAACCAAGTCCCATGATCGTTAATCACAAAGATTGAAACAGCATGAACAGAGTCTGCACTACTCGCGGTGCGTCCATAAAAGGTTGCCAGCATGCTTCCGCCTTGTCCCTTTCCAAAGGATAAATCAGCTAGGGCATGCCCGGTCATTCCCACAGCAGCAAAAGCAAGAATGGCTTCCTCTTCTTCAGACAATGGTTGTGGTGTGATCTGGCTGGTGTATTGAAGTCCGCCCTCAGGAATAGACATTCCCCACGCAAAACGACGCGAGCGACGATTCTTTAGCGATTCAAATAAGGAATAAGAATGTAGTTGATTGTGTAGCCAATTAGATAATATAGATGTTTCCGCCATACAAGCCCCTGTAGATAGCTTTATCTTACGGATTATATTATAAGCCTAAGAGCTAGTGGTGATGGAGGATGAACCTGAATAATCCCATAAAAAAACACTCCAATATTATTGGAGTGTTTTTATTTGCTTATGCCCCATACGGGTTTCGAACCCGTGTTTCAGCCGTGAGAGGGCTGTGTCCTAGGCCACTAGACGAATGGGACTTTAATGAGAGGAAAATATAGCACGATTAGATGATGTTGTCTACTGTGAATACACATCGAAACGGCGCAATAATTCAAATTGATTCGTCATAATCCAGCCGTGCCTACCATAGTATGTCACCACTTTCAGCCATTCCCCCTCATCAACACGGTCTATATAGAATAGGGTACCGGGGAGAATCTCGAATAGCTTGGGGGCATCTTCAGTGGGGCTACCATGAACAGGCAGTGGGGTTGAGTCTGTATAAATTGCTATGGGATGAATGGTTTCAAGATAGAGGCGTAGGGTGTAGCTGAGGAGTATGACAAAGTGGATAAACAGGAGGGCAATCAAGATTCCTTGTGGAATACGTTTTTTGTAGTTGATGAATAACACAATCAACAAGAACATGCTCAGAAACAGCAATGTTGATAAGTGTTCATTCAAGGTGATGAACCCTATGTGTTGCCATAAAAGATAAATCGTCCAAATACTTGGTTGACGTTCTCCTTCAATTTCTATGTATATGGTATCAAACAAGGTTGGTATGGATGAAATGCGTGGTGAATGGGCGAGCAACTTATAGGCTATGGCAACCGCCTGTATCGGTTGACCGTTCTGCTGATAGGCATGCGCCAAAGCAGACCAGACATTGATGGTGGTGTAGCCGCTTCTTTGTAACTCCTCTAGGATAACAAGCGCAACTTCCCCCTGATTGGATTGTATGGCTGTGATAGCCTCTTCAAACCGTGATGCGGTTGCTTCGTCCACTACAATGGAGTTGCTGGCACATCCTGTTGTTAGAAACAACAAGCATATTGTAATAACCACACAGTGTCGCATATTTCTCATTTAGGGATCATCTGTTCAATTCGAGATAACAAGTGAGCAATCTGTTTTCCATATTGGGTAATGTCAATGGTTGCAGTGGGGGTAAACCGCCACATATCGGAAAGCTGTAATTGCTCAATCAAAATTTTTGATGTGCGTTCATCCACACCTGATTTGATTAGTAAGCGTTGAACTTCTACAAGTGTGAGTGAAGCAGTATGGATAGAGAGTTTTTGAGAAAGATAAGCGTGCAATGTTCGATTGATACCATAGATTGATTCGTCTGTATGGTTTTGAGTATATTCGCCTATTTTCTGTCGGGCGAGATTATAAATAGAGGGAGATGAATGCTTGCCGATACCAGAAGACAGGATAAATTTAGTCTGACTTATAACGGCAATACCACAAGTGACTACTGCCATTCCCCAAACGACCAACAGGACTAGATAATTGAATGATTGGTTCAAGAAGATTGGTTTACCCCAATTGAATGTACCTGCCATTGTCAATTGGGTTGTCATGGATTGTGATGGTGAAATAGGCTTAAGCGAGGGAATGACCTCAACATCTATTGCTTGTGTGCCGATCATCTGATACTGGCGAAGCGAGGGATTAAAATAGGCAAACGTCACGGATGGGATGCTATATGTCCCTACATCAGGAAATTGAATATACCAGTTGTACTTTTTTGTGCCTTCCGTGATACCTGCACGGGTTGGATCATATAGCGTATCAATGCGCTGATTGGCGATAAGCTCTGGCTTTCCTTGTACAACACCCCATTCATCAGGAAACGCAATATCAGGGGGATCAATTACCTGTAGGTTGCCGGTTCCCCCCACAGTTATAGTCAGTTCAAGATAATCTCCCAAAGAAATCTGTTGAGCATTCATTGCTGCACGTAGATCAAACTCACCTACCGCACCATCAAACTCGGTGGGTGCTCCTTCCGGTAGAGGCTGAACAAATAATTCAATGGGATTCGATTGTAGTTGATAGGATGCTTGATCCGCTCTTGCACCAAAGCGTAACTGACCAGGTGCAATGATGATAGAACCTTCTTGTAGAGGAACAAGTAAAGTTTCCCATACGATGTAATTATCGTTAATCACATATCCAATATCAGGATTTACCCAGAAGTTTTCAAAAGAGGGTTTAATATATTCGGGTTGCGTTTCTACGTTGATGAAGTCACTGATGATAAACTTATAGACGATTTCTTGCCCTACATAAGGGGTAGTATTGGTGATCGTTGCTGTCAGATTTCCTTGTGGCGAATCCACACCTTGCCCAAGAACTTTGGTTATTCCCATGCAAAAAATAGAAATGCACACAAGCATGAATTGTTTACCAGTCATTCAACAATGCTCCGCTTGGTGTGCCGTATAGGATTGAATCATCACTCAAGACTTTTTGCTGTTCATAAGCATCATCTAATAGAGATTCTGCCTCTGCTTGAGATAGATTATCAGATGGAACGGAAGTCATCGTTGGTCGATTGGGTTGATTCTCTCCTTGTCCGCCATCATTGGGGGTGGCACTGGGAGCATTATTGGGGTTTTGTATAACAGGTGTTGGGGTGGCACCGCCTTCTGAACCCAGTGAATCTTGTGGTGTGGGGGTATCTGTTCCAATTGGGTTAGGATTCTCATTCACCCCTGTAGTGGTGGGCACGGGGGTTGAGGTTTTAAGGTTGAGATAATGAAGAGCAAGTTCATAATTATAGCGAGCATCGTTGTTGTTAGGGTGAAGCAACAAAACAGTACGGAATGAATCAACCGCCTCTTGATAGTTTTGCAATCTAAATTCAGCAATCCCTAGATTGTAATGTATAGAACCGACCAACTCACCCAACTGATCCCGTTGGAGCAAGTACAAAAAAATATCACGTGCCTTTTGATACTCACCTTGAATCAACCAACTTGATGCAAGATTATACTGCGCCTCAATAGAATCGGGAACATTAACAGCTACTCCTTCAAAGTGTTGTATTGCAGATTGCATCTGATCGGCTTGTGACAAGTCCACCCCACGATTATTTTCAATCACGATTTGTATGCCGAAGGCTATAAATAACAACATCATGAGAATAACCCAAAGAGCCAGTAGAGGTAGCAACTGTTTCATGGTTTAGCTACGAAACCCTATCATGGCAAATAAAATGATCGCCATCCCAACCAATATATAGAACCGTTCAATTGGGCGCATGGATTGTTGTATGCTCAATTCTCCAGTTTCAACGCCATCAATATAGTTCATCAAAGTAGTTGTGATGTTCGGGTTATTGTTTGATAGTTGAAAGATTCCACCTGTTTCTTGAGCCAAATGGGCTAGTTTCTCGGTAGCTAATTTAGAAATCACAACTTGTCCCTCATCCTGCTTATAGCCAACAATCACTCCATCTCGATCTTTTTGAGGAATCATGCCACCGTTTTCTGTGCCAATCCCAATCGTATGCACAATGACCTGACTGGCAACGAGCTTCTCGGTGATTTCATCAATAGCTGAATCGGAAACCTCTCCATCAGAGATGAGAATTATCATTCGCGTGGTATTCGTTTCGGGGTTGAAAGACTGCAAGGCAAACCCCAGCGCGTCTGTATAATTTGTTCCCGCTAAACGTCCCGTTTCCGCTTCAACGGACAGAATAAAGCTACGTGTTGAGCGTGAATCCGTCGTGAGTGGAAACAAAATTGATGGCACACTAGAGAACAACATCAAGCCTACTTCTTGTCCACTGAGTTCTTGGGTGAGCGATAATGCAATGAGTTTAGCAACCTCCATCCTGTTTGGAGAAACATCTTCAACCAACATGCTTTGGCTCACATCTATAAGGATATATACAGAAATTCCTTGTAGCTCAACGGTTGTTTCTTCTACGCCCCATGTGGGTTGGCTAGATGCCAAAACTAGAAGAGTCAATAGTAGACACAAGTTCAAGAATAAGTAACGGTTTTGTTGGTATTGTTGGCTGGTAAGGCGGTATCCCCAAAGTTGAAGCAAAGTGGATTTCCTTTGGAGTTGTTGAAACACCAACAGAACAACCATAATCGCTGGAATAAAATAAAATAGGTTGAAGGGTTGCAACAGGCTGAAGTTCATTAGGGTATCACTAGCCAAATGGTATACCGAAACAGCAAATCCAATAACAAGAAGATAATAGAAACCACCACTAATCCTCCGCCAAGATCACGCCAGCTGGTTTGAATATCGCGCTCAATTTCTGTTTTTTCTAGCGCGTTGATTTCTTGGTAAACAAGATTGAATGTTTCAACATCCTTCACACGATAGTAATTCCCGCCGGTTTCCTCCGCAATGGCTATCAGGGTTGTTTCATCTAAATCACTTTGCCGATAAATATAATTACCTGATACGTCTAATGCAAATGGAATGCGTCCCTCTTGACCGATTCCCACCGTGTAAACCTTGATTCCCAGTGCTGAGATTGCGGATGCTGCTACGCTAGGTGTAATCGACCCGGCATTGTTTGCGCCATCCGTAAGCAAGATGATAATTCGTGAGGGTGCGGTACTTTCACGTAGCATATTTGCCGCGGCGGAAAGCCCCATCCCAATAGCGGTATGGTCATCAAAACCATATTCACTTGCTAGTTTAATGTGCTGAACAAGTTTTTTGAGAACGGTATAATCCAGTGTAGGCGGGACGTACTGATAGGCTTCGTTGGCAAATAAAACCACTCCGATTCGATCATAATCACGTAGGTCAATGAATCGGATGATTTCTTCTTTTGCGCTTTGCAAACGATTTGGAGATAAGTCTAATGCCTGCATGCTGCTAGAAATATCCAGAGCCATGATGATTTCAATACCTTCCCCAACGATAGTCTCCTGATAGAGTCCGTATTGTGGTCTAGCAAAGGCAAGGATAGCTATCAAATAAGCAAGCAAACGTAGTGAATTGGGTATCCACAGAAAACGTTCTTTGAAAGATGGGGAAGATGTAACAAATAGTTGAAGTGTGCTTACATGAATAGCAGGAGTTGTTTTCCGAATGGCATCATGTATATGACGATATAACTGCCAAAAGGGCATTAATAAGAGTGGCAAAAGAAACCAATATTCAAAGCGCAACATTATTTCCTATCTCCTACATGCGTAGTAGACAGGATACTTTTGAACCATGTTCTAGCTAAATCAGGGAGTGTAGAAGCATCCGTAACGGTAAAACCATCGGGTGAATATTTAATCGTGGTGAGTATAGCATATAGGTCGTGTAGTTCAGTGCCACCAATAAGTTTTAGATCATCTTCAAGAAACTGTTGAAATTCCTCATAAGTGAGATGTGAAAGATTTCCACTAGGCTTAAATTGGCGTTGGATATAATGACGGATCGCTTTATCTATGAGATTTGCTTGTTCCTCAATCGTTAACGCGGTTACAGAAATGTTCTTCAACTGGCGCAAGAGTTCTCGGTCGGGGGTAGAAGGTAGTCTAAATGAAGGATGTATTCCTTTGATCTTGGACTGGAAAGCTATCTGCCAACCCAATCCAATCAGTATGGTCAAGATTCCACTGACAATCCCTACAATCCAGTATGCACGCAGAGACATCTTGACAAGTGATGTGGGTTGCTTAAGGCTTTGTCCCCCGTCCCATACACTGATAACACGAAAAAAAGTAGGCACAACAGAGACTTCTTGATAGTTTCCCACTTCGTCTTGTACCACAATAGTGGCTTTAGGCGTGGATAATTCTCCACTTTGCCAACTGACAACAGATAATTCCCATCGCTCTTTCTTGAAGCCTTCTAGCAATAGAGGTTCAAGTGGCGTTATTGATTGAAGCGTTAACCATTCCCACTCACCCACTAGGGGAGTTTGTGTCACCCTCGCATTGAGTGGCAAGGTGACTTCTAACATCAATGTAAAAGGTGATCCAATCTGATACTCGATTGTTGTTTCAGGTAGGGTAAAGCTGGCTTCCACACTGTATTGAGCGTGAGTATTCTTGCCAATCCACAACAGCGATAAGCACATTAGGATGAACAAGTGCTTCATTTCTTGACACGCTCAGAGCGAATCTGTATGAAGTTTAGAAACTGGCTGAGGTAATCTTCATGGAGCGACAAGGTGAGCCAATCTATTCCAAGTGATTGTAAGAAGACCTGTGCATGAGGAGATGATGGTGGACGGCGATAAACGGAGTGGGTGGTGTCAATTCGTCGGCGTAGTCCTGATTCGCTATCTTGTACCTGCACAATGGCAGTCTTGGGAATGGGGCGTAGCTCAAGTGGGTCTGCAAAGCGAATAGCCACAACATCATGGAAGCGCGTCAGATACCGCAACAAATCTTGGGCATCGGTCAAATCAAATTGAAAGTCTGACAAGATGAAAATGAACGAAGGTGTGTTGATAACATGAGTGAAGGTATTCAGGGCACTTTTAAGCGATGTTTTAGGAGAAGGATGCAAAACTTCATTATCTAACAAATGCTTGAGAATGTAGTCTAATTGCATTTGATGATTAGCCGGTCGAAGCACTTCTAGGGTTTGTTCGGCAAAGGTAATCAGACCGACGGCATCTTGATTGAGAATAGCAGACCAAGCGATAGTGGTTGCCACTTCTGCTATAGCGTCCATTCTTGTATGGGCAGTGGTATTGACACCCATTGATTGACTGACATCAACCAGCAACATAACTTGATATTGTCGGTCTTCTATATATTGTTTGATATGTAACTCCCCTGTTCTTGCGGTTACATTCCAATCAATATCACGCACATTGTCACCCATCTCATACGGTCGAACGGTATCAAATACAAGCCCTCTTCCACGTGTTGTTGCTTGGAAATTACCAAGCATTTTTGAGGTCAACCGTTTGCGAGAGCGCAACTCAATCTGTCTGATTCTCGCTAGAAGTGCAGTACGATCCATCGGTTAGGGCACCTGAATTCGCCCTGCAATCACACGCATAACTTGTTGAGGGGTTTTGTCTGATAGGAAGGTTAAACTTAAGCGATGACAAACAACATCAAAGAGAACATGTTTCACATCATCAGGCGTGACATAGCCACGTCCCCGTATGAAGGCGTTCGCCTTGGCGGCGCGAATTAGGTTTAACGTCGCACGAGGGGACGCACCTAGTTTGATGTCCTCCTGCAATTCTGGGATGCCGGCTTGGGCTGGATCACGTGTGGCAAATACCAGATCAAGCACATAGTCTTTAATTTTATCGTCAACGTAAATACTCTCAACAACTTCCTTCGCATGCAAAATGACAGCTGCATCAATAATCGGTTCTGGCATAGGATGGGAACGATTAGCCATCAAGTCAAGAATGAGACGTTCTTCCTCGCGCGTGGGATAATCAACATGAACCTTAAGCATAAAGCGGTCGAGTTGTGCTTCTGGCAGGCGATACGTTCCTTCTTGATCGATTGGATTTTGTGTTGCCAATACCATGAATGGCGCAGGGATGGGATAGGTCTTCTCCGCAATAGTGATTTGTCGCTCCTCCATTGCCTCTAGTAAAGCGGATTGTACTTTAGCAGGAGCACGGTTAATTTCATCGGCTAGGACAAAGTTACTATAGATAGGACCTAAACGCGGTTGGAATACTGCAGAAGATGGATCAAAGATTTGTGTGCCAATTAAATCAGAGGGGAGCAAATCAGGAGTGAACTGTATCCGTTGGAACTGCACATTCATGGTCATGGCAAGCGTGCGCACCGCCAACGTTTTGGCAAGACCCGGCACACCTTCAATCAGAACATGCCCATCAGATAACAATGCAATCAATAGCCGATTAACTAACCTATCTTGCCCAACCAAGGTACGTCGCATTTGAGTAACCACAGCATGGATGAAACGCGCCTCATGTTGAATTCGCTCATTAAGTTGTTGGACTGTTGCCATAGTTATTGGATGATTTCCCACTTATTGGTGAGTGCGTGCAGGTGTAATTGTTTATCTGGAAAGGTAGCAACAGGGTATTGGGATAATTCTAAGAAAGGAATATCAGATGCACTGTCGGCATAATTGGTTTGTATGTCTGCGTCGTTCTCTGCAACGAACGCCTGCACGTAAGCACGTTTAGTATTGCCAACACAAATTTCCCCCAGAATTTTACCAGTGCAATATCCAGCATGGTCAAATACTAAACGTGTTCCTACGGCGTGGTCAGCACCAAAATGAGAAGCAAACGCCTTAGCAAAGTCTTCTAACAATCCACTTGCCAAAAGAATCTGCAGTCCTTGTTCTTGATGCTTCTTTAAGCGATCAAGAATATCTTGGCGCGTAACCACACCCGATAAAAAGGTTTGAACGGTCTCTTCAAAGATAATCTTCAATTCAGAATGAGTCTTTCCCTTGAGTAGGGTTGCCATCAAATGCACCCACCAACGACGGAAAACTTCTTCTGGTAACAGTTTGCTGTGACGTAATCCCACCAGTAGGTAAATGGTAGGGAGTGCTAAGCGACGTTTTTGCGTGTCGAGCCTAGATGAACGCAGAAAGACTGCCCAAGGACTTTTTTGAATGAGCGTACCATCAATATCAAAACACGCTAAAGTTTGTTTGCTCATCAATCACATGCTCCTTCATTCGTGCTAAATGGTAGCCACGCATCTTGCTCGCTATCACGTTTATGACCAACACAATACGAGATTGATTCCCCAACCCCTTCCCAGAGTAAATAGGTTACATCGGTTTGGATATACAATTCATCATCTGTTTGTGTCGTAACATGGGGGATAGAAAATCCAAAGCCACGTTCTCTTGGTTCTCGCACAAGCCACACACGCACCATCTCATTGGTTGGAATGCCTATCGCAACAAAGCGAAACTCCCCCACAATTGCCATAACGACGAAGAAGACTGGAAGAGACATCAAGATAACCCATATAAAAACATAGATGCCTACACGGGCAGTCGCGGCAAGTTGGCGCAAAGCCCACTTAGTTTCGGGAGCAAGTCCACTTTGGGTAGATTCTAACTTTGGAAGTTTAGGTGAATCGGTCAATTTATTCTTCTTGGAAAAATCTCATCACAAGTTGATCGTCTGTATCGTAACTGAGATGTGCTGAAAAGGGTATTGTGCAATCATCCATCTCTAAAATTTTGGGGAGGATAATTTCTAAATCTTCTACCAATTTCAACTGATGAATTTCGTTTATGGGAACCCAATACAATGTCCCCTCATCATGGCTATAATTCAATTCATCAGTGTGCGCTTGAGCGGTGAAGATATATAACACAATGCCGGTAGCGTGTGTGGCATCAATGTTATAAACCCCACGCAACCGTAAGTCAGTAACGTTTGCGCCGGATTCTTCTCTGATCTCTCGTAGTGCACAACTGGCTGGGTCTTCGTTGCGTTCAAGATGACCACCTAATCCGTTGTAGTAATTGGGGAAGACCCGTCTATGTGGGGAACGTTTCATCAATAGAACTTTGCCCTCATAGAACACAAAACATAACGTGCGCGGAATCACTAACCAACGACCTTGTGTGGCATCTGCCCCTTGATCTTGTTGGCTCATCGGTTATCTTACCTTTCAGTTTCATCATTTCTTACAAGAACAATCATTATAAATTTAGGTGTTTCTGCTATGTCTTCCAATTCAATCACCATTCCCGATTTACGCATCATTCCCTCTAGCTATCCACTCCCCCATGAGGAACATGATAGCCAACGTTCGCTTCCCCTGATGCAAATCTTGAAGACAACATCGGTCTTCACGAATCCACCTATTTTAACCGTTACACAAGATAATCAATATATTATCTTGGATGGGGCAAATCGTTGTCATTCGTTTCAAACATTACAGTTCCCGTATATTTTAGTGCAGGTTGTGCATTATGGGCAAAATGTATCACTTGGAAATTGGAATCATGCTTTGAGTGATTGGGACATGAATTCATTCCTAAGGGAATTGAAGACACTTGAAAGCGTCTATGTGGTTGATGAGTTGCTTGATGAAGGGTTAGGTTGGATTCACACCAAAGAAGGCAAAGCCTATACAATCTTGGCACAACAACACATGGCAACAATCGCGGAGCGCAATCAGGTTTTACGAGAAGTTGTGCGCCTCTATCAACAAAATAGCACGTTAAGCCGTACTCCAAACAACAAACCTGAGGATGTTTGGCAGACATTCCCATCCGCATTCGCATTTATCACTTTTGAAAATTATCATCCGCATGATATTGTGGATGCGGCAATTAACCAAGCATTCTTACCCCCCGGAATCAGTCGTCATGTGGTGCAAGGGCGCGTGTTACAATTGAACTATCCAATGGATATTTTGCGGCGCGATGATGAATCAGCAGATGAGAAGAATAGACAGCTACAATCTTGGATAGTGGATCGCTTCAAGAATCGTTCTGTTCGATTCTATGCTGAATCCACTTATCACTTCAACGAATAACCAAAGGGAAGGATAACAGCATAGTGAAACAAACCGTTTCATCCGTATTGAAGCAAGCCCAGTTTGTCGTTGATGATGATATATACGTGCTGGTAAAATTACCCAGACAGGGAAGCGTTTTCGCAATGGGGATCATCGCACAAATCGCAGAACCTTTCATCGTATTTATGATGGATTCTTTTGAGATTACTCTTGTCATCTCTCATGAGGCATACGCCAATTTTGCGGATCGATTGCCTACTCACACCAAAGGAGGCAACTATAAGTTTGTCACCTTAAACGTTGAATTAGAACCCGATTTAACCGGCTTAATGGCAACACTCGCTAAAACCTTAGCTGAGGTCAATGTGCCGATTTTACCTTATGCGGCGTATAGTCGTGACCATCTTTGTCTACCCATAGAGAATGTGGAAACTGCATTGACTGCGCTGAAGAAACTACAGGAGAGTTTGGACTAAAATGGACATCTCATTTTTTGAATCGGGTGGTGTGCCGCGCCCAAGAGCAGAAGTGAAAATAGAGGAAGTACATGTTAAACCTTATCCAGATGGTTTTCGTGTTCATATCAATATCGTAGTAACCCCTTTTCAAGAACGCCCTAATCTTGTGTTGGTCATTCACAACGAACAAGATAGCATAGTGAGCGAGTTGAATATCATTGAAACCATGCACCACAATATGGAATTTACTATGCACCTTCGTGGCGTTACTAACCCTATAGGGGTGTATTCGTTGACGGTTGAACTGTTCTACGAAAATCGGATTCCTGCACAAGATAAGAAGATTGTGGGTTTTAAGGTTGAGCAAAGCAATTGAAGTCAATCACCATTGCGCCTATCTACCTGCGACAAATGATTGATGATGCTCAACGAAACTATCCAAATGAGTGTTGTGGCTTTGGCTTTGGATATGGTCATCGTGTGTTAGAGGTTGTTCCTATTCGCAACGTTGCGTCACATCCAAGCCATGCCTATGTGATGGATGCTATAGACCAAACCAAAGCAATGTTCAATGCCTTCAACAAAGGGTATGAATTGGTGTGCATTTATCATTCGCACCCCAATTCGCAACCCGTTCCATCTGAGACTGATATAAGGCATAACCACTATCCATCAATGGCACATTGCATCATTGGGATCAACTCCAAATTTGTGGAAGTGGGCGTGTGGAAACTTGGAGAGCGTGTTGAGCGTTTGCCCCTATTAGATTCCAACGCCTATGAACATGTAGAGGGTTTATCTTATGATCCGATCAGCAATATCATCCGCTTCATGGTTCTGTTGGGTGTGTCAATATTTGTAATAGCCGTATCAATTTATTTACTCCCCCCGCCTCCTGAATTACCCCTCCCTTAAAGGAATCCTTCATGTTGAATGTATTGCTTATTGTCATTGGTTTTGTAGTGGGTGTTTTCATTAACTGGTTAGCGGATGAACTACCGCTTTATCGTCTGCCCAAACGCCCCAGTTTCATCAACGGTGAACCACGCCCCCTTATTCAAATTTCCGGTTTGGTTGCCACCCTCATAAACCGGCATCAGATCATGAAGCCATTACGATATGTTTTGGTGGAACTAGGAACGCCCCTGCTATTCATCGGGATTTGGTATCGTATTGGCTGGATTCAAGCGCACTCCAGTAATTTAGAAGTAAACCTACCACAAAGTATCCTATGGATGATCTACTTAGCATTATTCATCTTGGTGATGGTGATTGATATTGAACACCGCCTTATCCTCTATTCTGTGATGATCCCGATGTCACTGTTGGCGATAGGAGACGCAGTATGGAGCGATATATTCATTGCAAAGCCACACATTATTGAAGCCCTTTTAGGGGGTGTATTAGGGTTTGGTGTGTTTTTTGTGTTTTACATGGGTGGTTTTCTTTATTTACAAATCTCATCTGAGTTGCGCTCTCAAACAACTGATGAGGTTGCGTTTGGTTATGGGGATGTCATCTTGTCTACGGTTGCGGGGCTGATACTAGGATGGCGTAGGATGATTTTTGCCATGTTTATTACGGTGGTGTTAGGAGCAATTGGTGCATTGGTGTATATGATAGGGCAAGGTATTTTGCGCAAGCGTAACGCTCTGCTAACGCCCCTGCCCTATGGTCCCTATATCGTGATTGGGACAATGCTCTTGCTCTACTACTCAGATTCGGTACGTGCGTTTTTATTGTTCAACACGCTTGATTGAAGTTCAATAATTCCACCGCCCAAACATTGCGAACCCTGATAAACAATAGCACCTTGTCCAGGGGTTACATCGCGTACTGGCGCATGAAATTGTACTTCCATTCTATGCCCCTCTAGTGGTTGAACCAATGCAGGGATAGATTTAGACTTATAGCGAATTTTAACCTCAGCCTCGAAGGGATGGGTTGGAGCAATACCAGACACCCAGTTAACCCGTTTAGCGATTAGTTGAAGGTGACTCAGTTCTTCCTGATACCCCACTATCAGACGGTTTTGTTCAGCGTTTTTATCCACAACATAAAGAGGACGTGAAGCTGTCACACCTAATCCTTTGCGTTGCCCGATAGTATAGTTGGCAAGTCCGTTGTGCGTTCCCACATGTTCCCCACTTGTTGTAACAATTTCACCAATCTCTAGGATTTGGGGGACATGTCTGTGTAGAAACCCACGATAATCTGAATCACCTAGAAAGCATAAATCTTGACTATCTTTTTTAGAGTGCACGCTTAGATTCAAAGTTTGGGCAATGGCGCGTACTTCAGGCTTGGGCAGATGCCCTATTGGGAAAAGTGTGTGTGCCAATTCAAACTGTCCCATAACGCTTAGGACATAACTCTGGTCTTTTTGTTCATCATTCCCTTTGTACAGTCCATATAAACCCGTTATAGGATCATGTTGGATTTGAGCATAATGTCCTGTTGCCAAGAAATCAGCCCCTAATGCTAAAGC
This sequence comes from Phototrophicaceae bacterium, assembly GCA_049318945.1. GTDB lineage: Bacteria > Chloroflexota > Anaerolineae > Aggregatilineales > Phototrophicaceae > CAIRDJ01. The sequence goes on from JBMOEO010000003.1 coordinate 74,741, forward strand.
ATGATTTAGCAAAAACTTGAAGCGAATCTGGCGGTTACATTCGATGCACGGATTCGGTGTATTCCCTTCGCTATGTTGGTCAATGAAATATTGAACTACCGTATTACGGAAAGTTGATTTGGTATCAATCACATAGAACGGTATTCCCAAGTCATTGGCAATGCGTTCAGCATCTGCAATTTGTTCTGGAGTACAACAGCGATTGTGTTTAACCCCTGTTAGAGGTTCTTCTGACCACAAGCGCATCATCATGCCAATCACGCGATACCCCTGTTCCACCAATATTGCCGCGGCTACGGAGCTATCCACTCCCCCACTCATGGCTATAACAACTGTTGGTTTAGTTGGATGGTAGTTAGCCAAGATGACGAATCCGTTCTACAGCCGTCGCAATTGTTTGAACGGCTATCTCTATATCTTGTGGTGTATTATGTAGTCCAACCGTCAAACGCAACCCTGATAATGCCAAATCGTGACTGAAGCCCATCGCCAGTAAAACATTAGAAGGAGTGGGGTTTCCAGTTTTGCAAGCAGATCCACTACTCGCATAAACACCTTTTAAGTCAAGGTGAATGAGAAGGGTATTTGCCTCTACCCCATCAAAGACAAAGCTAACATGAGAGGGTAAACGATTGGTGCGATGACCGGTTAAATACGCATCAGGGATGGTACGACAAATCCCATTAATCAATTGCTCGCGTAGAGTGGTGAGATAGGTGACACGTTCAGCATTTTCTAAATAGGCAAGCTCTAGTGCTTTGGCAATGCCAATGATGCCGGGCGTATTGTATGTGCCAGCACGGCGACCGTTTTCATGGCTTCCGCCAGTTTGACTGGGTTGTAATTCGATTCCTTCCCTAACGTACAGAATACCAATCCCCTTGGGTCCATAGAATTTATGCGCCGATAAACTCAATAGATCAACGCCCAATTTTTGTACGTCTAGTTCTAACTGTCCCCCTGCTTGAACAGCATCGGTATGTAGCAAAATAGGACTTGGCAAAACGTTTCTAAAGGCACTAATCGGATTGATACTGCCAACTTCGTTATTGGCATAGACAATGCTGACCAAAGCAGTTTGTTGTGTAATCGTATTTTGTAGGCTTTCAACGGACACAATACCATACGCATCGACTGGAGCTATCGACTGTTCAAATCCTTGCAGATCACTCAACTGTTTGATGGTGTTGGTAATCGCACTATGCTCTACTGGGGAGGTGACAAGGTGAGCAAGCCCCTTCTGTCTTTGTGCCCATGCCCCCCCACGAATGGCAAGATTATCGCTTTCTGAACCACCACTGGTAAAAACAATCTCGGATGGCTTACAGTTTAATATGTTGGCAATGGTTGCCCGTGCATGGTTGATCGCGCGTTCAGCAGTCCGCCCCACCTGATGAATGGATGAAGCATTACCAAACCCTTCTGAAAAATAAGGCATCATTGCTTGTAAGACGCGCTCATCCAAAGGTGTGGTGGCGGAATGGTCTAGGTAAATAGGGGACTGTTCAATCATGGATAACCCAAAACACTCAACATCGGAATATATTTACCATCATATCTGAATGTGTTGCGATTTTCAAAAAAACTTAATATACATTCTAGTTTGATACGGTGTAATATCTGCTATTGCAGAATAGGGTTAAGGGTTCTCCCGATTGTTTAATCTTGTTTAGTAGTTTATTCTCGGTCAGTCATATTGGAGGAATAAAAGCATGTCTATCATTGAAAACATTTATGCCCGTGAAATCCTAGATTCACGCGGTAATCCAACGGTGGAAGTAGAAGTTATTTTGGCAGATGGATCATTCGGGCGTGCTATCGTTCCTAGTGGTGCTTCTACAGGTGCGTATGAAGCGATTGAACTTCGTGATGGCGATAAATCACGCTACGGCGGAAAAGGCACGCTCAAGGCAGTCAGTGCCGTGAACGGACCCATCGCTGATGCGCTTCGTGGTAGCTATGCCCTCAACCAAAAACAGATTGATCAAATGATGATTGAGCTTGACGGGACACCCAACAAAGCAGAACTTGGCGCAAATGCGATTTTAGGCGTATCTATGGCGGTCGCTCGTGCGGCAGCAGATAGTGCAGAGATGCCCTTGTATGCTTATTTAGGTGGAGCGCATGCTCATGTTTTGCCAGTTCCCATGATGAACATTATGAATGGGGGCAAACATGCAACCAATAGTACCGACTTCCAAGAATTTATGATTATGCCCATTGGTGCACCCACCTTCAAAGAAGGGGTTCGCTGGGGAGTAGAAATTTATCACATGCTCAAGAAGGTCATCCATGATCGTGGCTTTAGTACCACAGTGGGTGATGAGGGTGGGTTTGCACCTTCTGGCTTAGGGTCTAATGTTGCTGCTCTTGATCTCATCATGGAAGCGATTGAAAAAACCGGGTACAAAGCCGGCGAAGAAATCTTTATCGCGCTTGACCCAGCAACCACTGAACTGTATGAAGATGGCAAATACAAACTCGCCATCGAAGGCAAGGAATTGAGCGGTGAAGAGATGGTTGAGTTTTGGCTTCAATGGGTGAACAAATACCCGATTGTCTCAATCGAAGACGGTTTGGCAGAAGATGACTGGGCACACTGGTCAATGCTAACCAGCAAAGTTCAAGGGCGCGTTCAGATTGTAGGGGACGACTTGTTGGTTACAAACGTGAACCGTGTAATGCGTGCTATTCGTGAACAATCTGCCAACTCCCTTCTGTTCAAGGTTAATCAGATTGGTTCTTTAACAGAGGCGTTTGCGGCTGCTCAACTTTCACAACGACATGGATGGACTGTTGTCACTAGCCACCGTAGCGGAGAAACCGAAGACACCACCATTTCTGATTTGGCTGTAGCGATGAATGCAGGACAAATCAAGACGGGTGCTCCAGCACGTAGTGACCGTGTGGCAAAATATAACCAACTCATTCGTATCGAAGAGCAACTGGGCGACTCCGCAAAATATGCCGGTAGAAGCGCGTTCACCAACCTTGGTTGGGATCTCTAGTTTGTAAAGGGTGTACAACAATGACTGTATATGGGCTTCAAGATAAAAAGACGAAGATCGTTGCAACACTTGGTCCGTCTTCACGCGACAAAGAAACCATCCGTAAAATGATTCGTGGTGGGTTAAATGTTGCACGGATTAATTTTTCACATGGCGACCAAGAAACTCATGGGAATGCTATTGATTTGGTGCGTGAGGTTGCGGCAGAAGAAGGAACGGTAGTCGGTATTCTAGTAGATATTCAGGGACCGAAAATCCGACTGGGCAAACTCACTCAACCTGTTCCGATTAAAGTCGGTGATCGCTTTACTTTAACACTCGACAAAGACGCGGATGGCACAAATGGGCGCATCCAACTTCCCCATCCCGAATTTATCCAAGACATTCAACCCGGAACTCGCCTTCTATATGGAGATGGGGAACTACAATTCAACGTGGTGGAACGGATTGGAATGGATCTGATTTGCGAGTCACTCATAGATGGGATCATCGAGGAACGCAAGGGGATGATGGCTCCCAATGCCAAGCTGACCCTTTCCGCCATTACAGAAAAAGATAGCTTGGATATTGGCTTTGCCCTCAGCAAAGAACCTGATTTCATGGCAATGTCTTTTGTTCGTTCTCCTGAGGATATTCTTCAGATGCGTTGGTTAATCCAGCATCTAAACTACACCAAACCAATCAGCATCATTGCCAAAATCGAGAAGCATGAAGCACTAGATTGTATTGAAGCCATTACCGATGTTGCTGATGGGATTATGGTTGCACGCGGAGATTTAGGCTTAGAGATTCCCCCGGAGAACGTGCCCTTCCAACAAAAGCGGATTATTCGTATAAGCAATGAGCGTGGTAAGCCGGTCATCACCGCTACACAAATGCTCAGTTCTATGACTAAATCTCCATCTCCAACCCGTGCAGAAGCAACAGATGTTTATAACGCCATTGTGGATGGAACAGATGCTGTCATGTTGAGCAATGAAACGGCTAATGGCGATTATCCCATCGAAGCCATTCAAATGATGTCTAAGATAGCGGTTCAAGCCGAAGCGCGTAGTTGGCCCCTTCGCCCAGAAATCAACCGACTTTCCAATGAGAAAGATGCCATCGCCGATGCGATTAGTGCTTCTGCCTATCAGCTTTCGCAAGCATTGCATCCGGTTGCTATCGTCACATCAACTATCACAGGTTACACCGCTCGCAAAGTTGCATCTGAACGTCCATCTGCTCCGATCTTGTGTGTCACTCCCAATGAATCAACCTATCGTTCTATGACGCTGGTATGGGGTGTCACCCCTATGATGATCCCAGAGTTTGGCACTTTCGATAAGATGGTTCAGCTGATTATCCAAACCTCGAAGGGACAAGGTTTCTTAAAAGATAATGATCGAATCATCATCATTGCGGGAATGCCCTTCCGCTTGGGCGGTCAAACTAACCTCATCAAAGTGCATGTGGTTTCGTCTGATGACTAATCAGTAACTCTCATCAATGAATGTAACCTGTGAATCAGTGGGAGTTGTGCGGCTAGATGCCGAAGATTCCCACTGATTTTGAGTAGGAGTGGGTTTAGCAATACGGCGGCTGGCATGGGCACTCCGCGTTTGTTCAACCCCAGAGGATTGAATCGTTGCACAAATCGGGCACATATTCCAAGACAGATGCAACATTTCCCCACAAGCAATACAGGGTTTTTTAAGCCGTGTATGACATTGTGGGCAAGCCTGCCAATTTTCCTTGACACGTTGTCCACATCCTGGGCAAGTAGGTTTCCCTTCAATTTCCTGTAAGAGTGCTTCTTCCTCTAATGAGCGTTCATACGCTTCTGATAAAGTTTCCCGCGGGCGTAAAAATAGATAGATCAATAGTCCTGGTAGGTTTAACCCCAATACCAACAATGTAGACAAGATGATGTTGAAGTTATCACGAGTGCGTGCGCGGATGTCTCGCGCTGTCCAGATGACAATTGCTAGGGATGTAACCAAGAAGATTAAACCGAAGTAAATGCCTGTGGCAAAGATGAGATTGTCTACAGTGAGATTTTGTAACATAGCTTTTTCCCTTATTCGCTTAACGCACCTAAAAGTGCAAAATCACTGATATAAACATCATAATCATGACCGGAAGCATAAACCCGAATGTTTAAGATGGAAGCGGGTTTACGATCGGGTGGGAGCAAATTGAATAGGTTGCCACTTTCATAGGTATACCATGTGTTGATGTTGACTTGTTCATGTTCTTGCTGGCAACTACTACAAATAAAAGGATAGGATGTATCCTGTCTAACGTTGGCATAAAACCCATGAAACCACTGATTAGAACGCCCCTCTGTATCTACATAGTCTAACAATATCATCAATGGGCATTCACTTCCTACCACCCCACACAAGTCTAATGATTGTGCTTCTAGCCTAAAGCGCGTCCGAATGCCTAAGAACTCATATTGTTGGATCGTTCTGCCAACTTGCCCTGACGGACCAAACGGGAAAAAACAGAATGTCTCCCCATGTGAGTTCGTATTCGACCCTCTATACAAACGCAGGGTTGATCGTTGTAGGTGGCGCGTTATAGAAAATTGTCCTTTGGGATCATTAAAGGATTGATCCAAACAATTCCATATTCCAAAGTTTGGCAGAATGACATTTTCGCTATTACGGGGCACCTCTACTACATTGTTGCCATCCATAATATTTTTATCCAACAGATTCTCTTGGCTAACTGTCAGCATAATTTGGTCATCTGGCGTAAGGCGGCGGGCGCGTTGCCCCGTCACAATAGAATGGATATAGCGTTCACCATTCTTTTTTATGAACGCATGCCCATCTAACACCGTTAAATCTAGTTCATTGTTTAGACTGGTGATGAGATAGGTGCCTGGGCGATCTAGGGTGATCTGTAAATCGGGGTGGATATGGATATAAAGAACGGTTTCAACAGACTCTTCTGGAATGAAAACTTCAAACTTGCCGTTAAAGTCCTCTAGGATAATCTGTTGGTTTTGATTTGACCACCCAAAGCGAGGAGCAGTCGCTGATCGCAACGTGTAAGTAGCATTCTTCTTTGAAATAACTTCTGCGATGATTGATGATTCATCCTTGGCATAGAAAATCGCGCTCACTTGAGATTGAGAATCGGTGATGATTTGAGTTTTATCGTCTAGCAATTGTCGTTGATTGAGTTCATAACTCTGTGAATTATCCTCGAAAACGAATCCTACGGAGCCTCTACTGACCCAAACCTCAACGGGTAGGTTGAAGGTGGAGTGGTATATATACCAATACATGCCAAAAAAAATCAAACCACATAACACAAGAAATACACTGAAGCCGGCTAGTAGAATCACCCAAACAAAGCGTTGGGTTCGGGATGGAGTGGATGATTGTTGAGGATAAACCATAAAACTTTATAGATCAACTTTACAAGACAATAGACCGATATTATAACATAGCTTCGATCTGTGCGGTATAATCCCCGTTACATCAATTTTTAGAGTCAGTTCTGGGTGGAGGTCTCATGTCAGGACATAGTAAATGGTCTACGATTAAACACAAAAAAGGCGCAGAAGACGCAAAGCGCGGTAAAATCTTCACTCGTTTAGGGCGCGATATTATGGTTGCCGCTCGTGAAGGTGGCGGAAGTGAAGAAACCAACAACAAGCTCAAGCTCGCCATTATCAAAGCAAAATCCGCCAACATGCCCAAAGATAACATCGAACGTGCGATTAAGCGTGGCACGGGCGAGCTTGAAGGTGGTGAAATGTTTGAGGTGGCTTATGAAGCGTATGGCGTGGAGGGTATCGCGTTTGTCATTGAAGTTCTAACGGATAATAAAAACCGCACGCTCGCACAGATTAAAACCACCCTCAACAAAAATAATGGCACGTTAGCCGCCAGCGGAGCGGTAACTTGGCAATTTGACCGTAAGGGATACATCGTGGTTAGTGGCGAAGGGGCGGACTTTGATGAGCTTTTCATGGTTGCCGCCGAAGCAGGCGCAGATGATGTGGTGAATGAGGGTGAAATGCTTTTGGTTTATACCCCACTAGAATCGTTTGCTGCGGTGGAGCAGGCAATTACAAACGCGGGTTATAAGGTTGAAGAGTCCGAATTGCGGTGGATACCCAATTCAGAAACTGAAGTGGACAAGTCAAAAGCCTTACAGAATCTGCGCATCCAAGAACTCTTAGAAGAACTAGATGATGTGCAATCTGTTGCCAGCAACCTTGCGGTAACGGATGAAGTGCTTGCTGCCTATGAGGCTTCCTAGTGCGGGTACTGGGTATTGATCCGGGAACTGCACGGATTGGGTATGGCGTTGTTGATGAAACACCCGATGGTACGTTGCTTGCCATCGCTTACGGTGTCATCACAACGCCTCCTAACCTTGCTATGCCAAAACGCCTTGAGATGATTTATGACGATTTAGTCCTGTTGATCGAACAATATCAACCGGATCGTTCTGCTGTGGAAGAACTATTTTTTGCCAAGAATGTCACAACAGCGATTACGGTAGCACAAGGGCGCGGTGCCATTTTACTCGCTCTTCAAAAAGCAATGCTTCCGATTGCAGAGTATAAACCAAATTTCATCAAACAAAGTATAACAGGGTATGGTGGTGCAAATAAAACGCAAATGCAAGAAATGGTACGCATTCTGTTAGGGCTAGATGACATCCCTACCCCCGATGATGCCGCTGATGGTCTTGCGATTAGCATTGCTGACATTCACTCTACACGTTATGGGGGAGAATAAACCAAGTTGATAGCGAGTTTACAAGGTATTGTTCAATTCAAAGGAAAGGATTGGATTGCCATACAAGTTAATGGTGTAGGGTATCTAACCTATTCGCTAGATCGTTTGGTAAATGCCACCTCAATTGGAGATGAAGTGAGCGTTTATACCTCGCTCATTGTGCGTGAGGATGCGTTAACGTTATATGGATTCCCAGAACTTGCCGAACGCGAAGTCTTTGAGATATTGATTACGGTAAGTGGGGTGGGACCTCGCTTAGGTTTGGCTATTCTGAATACACTGCAATTAGATCACCTACGAAATGCTATCGCTTCTGAGCGAGATGATCTTCTTACGCGCGTTCCGGGCATTGGTAGCAAAACGGCAAAGAAGATCGTGCTGGAGCTAAAGGATAAGTTTAGAACGCTATCAAGTGCACCAATGGACTTTGCCGATGGGCTATCTGAAGTCAATACAGATGTAGTGGATGCGTTGATTGCTTTGGGCTTCAGCGTGGTGGAAGCGCAATCAGCATTACAATCGCTACCCCCCAATACACCACAAGATGTTGAAGAACGTATCCGACTAGCGTTACAGAGGCTAGGCTAACCAATGAACCCCATCCGCGTTAACGTCCTAGACAAAGGTTGGATTGAAATGATCGACTTGATGCCCCACCCACAAAGTGGGGTATCCCCCGATC